>JARGFU010000012.1 GCA_029210625.1 Deltaproteobacteria bacterium
TCTAGGTGTTCACGTTCGGCCGATCTGGGTGTTCACGATCGACCGAAATCCGCAGTCCGCCTGGAAGACGCGCTTCAGCAACTCGGCCCAGGGGATCCGGCGGGGGCGGACCTCGACGTTAGTCTCGATCCCCTTCCAGTGGGCCCCACCACCCTCGGGCAGCGCCTTCAAGGGGAGCGGCGGGTACCCGGGAGGCGAGGGGGCCCGGTAGGGAAGCTCGGCCGTGGCCTTCGCCGCCAGGAGGGCGAGGGCTGGCCGGTGCTTCGAGTTCGGGGCGAAGACGCCGTGGTAGCGCACCAGGTTCTGGCCCTTCGGGGGGACCAGGTTGGCCAGGCGGCCCATCAGCTCCAGAGGATCGAGGAGGAGGTGCGTGCGGCCGTCCGCCAGCGGCTTGCGCAGCCGGTAGTAGAGCTCGCCCTTCGGGCCCTCGTCCAGGCGCCCCTCCGCGAAGGGCGGACGCAGCCCGTAGCGCAGGATGCGCTCGAGGCCCTCGCGGTCGTACGACTCGACCGCCACCCCGGCATGCAGGCTGTAGCCGAGGTGGAAGGCGGAGAGGCCCTTGCGCTCGGGAGGCTCGTCGCCGGGTGCGAAGACCACGAGCTGCTCGCCGATGGCTCGTCCCAGGACGTGACGTTCAGGATCGAGCTCGTCCTCGAGCTGCGGCTCCCAGGCGCCGAGGTCCCGCAGCTTCTTGCCGATCTTCCGCCAGAGCTTCGACACCAGCACATCGAGGTCCTCGATCGTGGGGGGCCAGAGGCTGTGGAAGACGAGAGGCCCGGTGTCGGTCTCGCGGAAGAAGACTCCATCGGGGAGGAAGCTGTGGAAGTGGAGATTCAAGTTGAGGGCATCACCGAAGCGCTGGATGCAGGTGACGGCGCCGCAGAGGGGGGCCTTCACGCCCTGCGCCCGGGCCCGCTTGCGGTGCCAGGTGTAGAGCGTCCGCAGATAGACGTCGTGGACCGGTGAGACCAGCTCCTTGCGGGTCACCAGGAGGTAGCGGACCCGCCTGGGCAGAGAGAGGACCCACTGGCGGTAGGGCGCAGGGGGCAGCACCCGGTCGACGAGATGGGCGGCGGTCTCGTACATCCGGCGGCCGTTGCAGCTGGGGCAGAGCCGGCCCTTGCACGAGAAGGGCAGGAGCTTGTCGTGGCCGCAGTCGGCGCAGCGCAGGCGGGTGAAGCCGTTGGCGAGGATTCCGCACTCGAGGAAGTCCTCGAAGGCCTGGAGGACGTGGAAGGGCAGGTCCGGGCGCCGCTCCCGGAAGGCCGCGAGGTGAGTGCGCACCACGCGGTGGAGGAGGCCGAGGGCCGGGGCGCGGGGGCGGTAGGGGCGCTCCGGTGCGGTGGAGAGAACGCCGGGCAAGGGGCGGCGGGCGCTTCATGGCGCGTGCCGCTTCGGTGAACCTCGTCCTTTCGGGGGGTTCGGTTGACCGGCGCCGGTCAGACGGTCCGGCGCTTGGACCTAGGGTCCAAGATCAGGCCCTCTCCTGATTCTCTCTATCGGTCCAACAGCACGTCGATGCCGGCGAAGACCAGCTCGAGCTTCCGGCGGGGAATCCTTCCGGTGCGATCCTCGAGATCGTCGCGGTCGAGGGTCATCAGCTGGGTGGTGTTCGCGACCGAGTCGCGGGAGAGCCCTGTGTCCCGCCGGGAGAGAACGACGCTGCCCGGCGCAGCCGACCACTTCTGGTTGCTGGTGAGGGCCACGCAGACGACGGTGGAGAGCCGGCTGGCGTTGTAGGGGTTTCCCTGGATCACCAGCACCGGCCGCCGGAAGGCCGGCTCCGAGCCGCGCGGTTCACCGAGGTCGGCCCACCAGACCTCGCCCTGGGAGATCACCACTCGCCCTCCTCCTCCCGCACCACCGAGCGGGCCGCTCGACGGAGAAACGCCCTCGAGTTGGTGTAGCGCCTCTCCCCGGAGGGGAGCTCCTCGAGGACCTCATCGAGCTGGGCGGTCACCGAGTCGGCCTGCCGCCGCGCGATGTACTCGGCCAGGGCCTCCGCGTAGAGCTGGCTTCGGGACTTCGAGAGGCGCTTCGCCAAACGATCGGCGTCGGCGAAGACCTCATCCGGGATGGACACGGCGGTCTTCATGTCCCCAGTATAACCCCGGGTATGACCATCCTCAAGGCGGCTCAGTAGTGCCAGGGGAACTTCGAGAAGTCCTGGGGCCGCTTCTCGAGGAAGGCGTCCCGCCCCTCCTGCGCCTCGTCGTTGCCGTAGGCCAGCCGGGTCGCCTCGCCTGCGAAGATCTGCTGGCCGACGAGCCCGTCGTCGACGAGGTTGAAGGCGAACTTCAGCATCCGCTGGGCGGTAGGGCTCTTGGCGTTGATCTCGGAGGCCCACTGCAGCGCCGTGGCCTCGAGCTCGGCGTGGGGCACGCTGGCGTTGACCATGCCCATCTGGAACGCGTCGTCGGCGCTGTAGTCGCGGCCCAGGAAGAAGATCTCCCGGGCCCGCTTCTGCCCGACCATCCGGGCCAGGTAGGCGCTACCGTAGCCCGCGTCGAAGCTGGCGACGTCGGCGTCGGTCTGCTTGAAGACCGCGTGCTCCTTGCTGGCCAGGGTCAGATCGCAGACGACGTGCAGGGAGTGCCCGCCGCCCACGGCCCAGCCCGGCACCACGCAGATGACCACCTTGGGCATGAAGCGGATCAGGCGCTGCACCTCGAGGATGTGGAGGCGCCCGAGGCGGGCCGGATCGATCTCGACCCCCTCGGCGTACTTGTAGCCGTCCTTGCCGCGGATGCGCTGGTCACCGCCGCTGCAGAAGGCCCAGCCGCCGTCCTTGGGGCTCGGGCCGTTGCCCGTGAGCAGCACCGTGCCCACGTCGGACCACTGCCGCGCGTGTTCGAGGGCCGTGAAGAGCTCGTCCACCGTCTGGGGGCGGAAGGCGTTGCGCACCTCGGGGCGGTCGAAGGCGATGCGCACCGTGCCCTGCTTCACGGCCCGGTGGTAGGTGATGTCGGTGAAGTCGAAGCCCTCCACCGGGCGCCAGGCGGACGAATCGAAGATCTCGGAAATCATGGGCGGAAGGTATCCGCCGCGGGAGCCCGGCACGCAAGACCGGGCAGCACCTAGTCGAAGCGGAGGGTGTAGCCGATCTTGCCCACGAACTCCCGCGTCGGCGCGGGATAGGGCGCGTGGTAGCCGTCGTAGGGCTGGACGTAGCGGTAGCCGCTGCCGAGGAGGTCGTAGGCCCCCACCCCGACCTCGAGGCCCTCGACCCCCGGGATGGCGTAGCGCGCGTAGAGGTTCAGGAGCAGGGTCGGGTCCTCACGGCCGAGGACCAGCTCGTCGCTGGCGTCCACCGAGGTGTAGGCGAAGCGCTCGCTCATGAAGATCAGCGAGGCCGAGACGTTCAGCCCCTCGATCGGGGTGACCCGGGCGAGCAGCGTGACCTTGTGCTGCGGGAAGCCCAGCAGCGGGCCCTTCTCGCCGTCGACTGCGTAGGAGGCGACCTCGTTCTTCCCGGCCTCGGCGTAGAACGAGTAGGTCAGGTGAGCCTTGACCACGGGGTGCTGGAAGCGCAGCTCGGCCTCCACGCCGCGCGAGCCGGTCTGGCCCTGGTTGGCGTAGAACTCCTCGTCTCGATCGAAGTCGTAGTAGTAGACGATCGGATCCTGGAGGGTGGTGTCGAAGAGGTTGATGCCGGCGTAGAGCTGCTGGGTGATGCGGTAGCCGGTCTCGAGCTCGAAGACGGTCGCCTTCTCGGGGTCGATGCCCCAGGCGATCTCCTCGTCCGGCGTGGTCGGGGTGGGCAGCTCGGTCACGCCGAGCTCGAACTGCTGCACCGCCGGGGTGCGGAAGGACTGGGCCGCCTGGAACTTGATGTGCCAGGGGCCGACGACCTTGTTGAGGCCCAGGCGGGGTACCAGGGAGGCCCGCGTGGCACTGTGGTTCTCGTAGCGGACGCCCGCGGCGACGTTGACCCAGGGGTTGTCCCAGAGGATCTGCCCGAAGCCAGCCACCGAGAAGTAGGTGACCTCCTCGCCATCGCCGAAGAGGTTGAGCCCGTCGGGGCCCGGCGAGTTGGCGATGGCCTGGTCGAAGAGCCCCTGGACGCCGAGCATCAGGTTGAGCCCCTCGCGCAGGTCGTAGGCAGCCGTCACCCCCCCGGACCAGGTGGTGTAGGTCTGGTCGATGAAGGTGTAGGCGGCGCTCGCATAGACATCGAGATCGAGCTCCTCGGGCTGGTACCAGGGCCGGACCCGCTTGAACTGGAACTGCGGCGTGATCACCATCCGGCCCTCGAGCAGGCGCCAATCGTAGCTGACCCCGGCGTAGTGGCCGGTCAGGTCGTTGTGCAGAGCCTCGGGGGCGAGCTCGTCGCCGAAGCCGATCCGGTTGGTGGTCCGGTAGCCGTCCAGGATGTAGCGCAGCTTCAGGCCCTTGTAGGTGAGGCCGAGGTTGACCATCGCCGGATCGAGGGCCGAGTTGACCGGGTCCATCTCGTAGCTCTCACCGTAGAAGGTCTCGACGGTGCCGTTGCTGCGGGTGCCCTGCCCCAGGTAGGCGGAGAGGCTGACGCCCAGCTCCCCGAACTTCTCGGCGGCGGTCAGGGAGAGGGTGCGGCGGCCGAAGCTGCGCTCCATCAGGCCGTAGTGGCCGGTCAGGGAGATCCCGCGGAAGTCGTCGGCGGAGCGGGTCACGACGTTGATGACGCCGAGCTCGGCGAAGCCACCGTACACCACGGATCCGGGACCCCGGATGATCTCGATGCGCTCGATGGCCTCGATGGGGTAGTGGTTGCCGAGGAAGAGGTTGGCGTAGGCCCGCTCGTTCATCTCGAGACCATCGAGCAGGAGGAGCACCTTGCCCTCGAAGCCCCAGGTGCCGCGGAAGCCGAGGCCCACGACCCCCTCCACGTCGGTGCCCGGGGAGAAGCCGGGGACCAGCTGCATCACGTCGATCAGATCGCGGGCGCCGGCGTCGAGGAGCTCCTCCCGGGTGATGACCGTGATCACCCCGGGGGACTCCCGGGCGCTCTTGGCGAGCTTGGTCGCCACCGTCACCTGGAGGTCGAGGAGGTTCTCGAGGGACATCGCCATGTACTCATCGATGGCCTCCTCGGGGGGCGGCTCCTCCTGGGCCCGGAGCCCGGAGGGAGCGGCGAGTGACGAGATGGCGAGGGCGAGGATCCAGGCCCGGGGGCGAGTGAGGGTCATCATATTCCCCTATCAGTGGACGATACGGGCCAGGCGCAGCAGCTGGGAGGAGAAGGTGTGGGTCTCGTTGCTGGCGCGGCGGAGGTTCAAGACGATCTTGGGGCGGCCGCCGTGGCCCAGCTCCACGCCGACGGCGACCTGCCCGCCCTCGACCGGATCGGAGCTGCCCGCGATCGAGAGGACACCGTTGGAGGCGACGAGTCCGCTCACCTCCGCGGCGTCGACACCGCTCATGACGTAGACGACGTCCGCTCCGGAGACCTTGCTGCGCAGGCTCGTGGTGGAGACGGCCTGGGCGCGGACCCCCGCCCGGGAGAAGGCGGTGGTCACCTGGTAGGCCTGCGAGAGCTGCCCGGGGGCGTGGACGATGAGGAGCTCGAGGTCGTCGCCCTTGCTGGCCAGCTTCTGGTTCAGCTTGAAGATCTTGGTGAAGAGCGCGGCCTGCAGGTTGAGCGGAACCTCGGCGGCCTGGCTCGGCCGGGGCGCGAGCAGCAGGCCGAGCAGCGCGAGGACCGCGACTCGTGCCAGGTGGGATGGGGTGAGGACTCTCATCGAGCCCAGACATAAGCAACTTCCGGGCCAGGGCTGGATCTGCCGAAAACAGGGCCTCATCGGCTGATTGGGGCCAACGGCCCCGTTCCGGATCCCGTGATCCGGATCTCGAAAGCACGACGCGCACCCGGTCCGGCCTGCGCCCGGCGGCCCGGGGGGGATCCCCTAGTAGTGTGGGGGTGGCGACTCGTCGGCCTCGTCCTTCACCGGGCTGACCGGGATCGCGCCGAGCTTCTCCTCGACGGCGTGAAGGCGCCGCTCCAGCTCGACGATGACCCTTCCCTGCTCGAGGAGATCGGCGGAGAGGCGCTCGAGGGTCTGCTCCTGGAAGCCGACCAGGGTCTCCAGCTCGGTGATTCGTTCTTCCATGGTCATCACTCCTAGAGCGGCTCGCAGAGCCCGCGGATCGTGTTGCAGATCATCGTGGCCGGCGGGCAGGGATCGTTGTCGAGATCGCAGAGCTCGCTGCAGAGCCCGCCGAGGCAGCGGCCGAAGGCGCAGTCCACGTGGCTGGCGCAGACCTCGCCCACGCCGAGCGTCCCGCGGGCACCCACGGTGCAGCAGAGCAGCTCGTCGGCAGGATCGCCCCGCACGTCCTCGCATCGCGTCGAGGCGCTGCAGTTGTCGTTGTAGAAGCAGACGGCGAGGGAGACCTCGTCGCAGCTCTGGATCGGCACGGTGGTGTCCATCGGCACGCACCAGTGGAAGACGTCGCTGCAGAACATCCGGGAGGGGCAGTCGAGGTCGACCAGGCACTCGCCGGAGCAGAAGGCCTGGCCGTCGTCCCTCGGGATGCAGAGGCCGAAGGCGCACTCGCCGTGCTCGGTGCAGGGCTCGTTCACCTGACCGCTGCCGGGGGTCCCGGGGGCGCAGCAGCGATCGTCGGGCACCGTGCTGTCGGTGGCGCAGATCTCGCCGGCGCCGCAGTCGAGGTTGGAGAGGCAGAAGGCCGCGTCGGGATCGGCGCAGGAGACAGTGCCGCCGCCGTCGATGCTCCCGCCGTCGCGATCCCCGGCGTCGGTGGCGCCGCCGTCCGCCCCGCCCCCTCCGTCCTGGATGTCCCCCGCGTCGGAGCCTCCGCCGTCGGGCACGCCGCCGCCCTCCGGACAGGCGACGAGGAGGAGGAGCGAGGACAGGAAGACGATCGAGCTGAGCGTGCGCATGAGGATCTCTCGGGGGGTTGCGGGGCCTGGGCCGGCCTCAGCCGTCCAGCGCCGCGCAGAGGGCGCCGGTCTCGGCGTCGGTGGTGGCGTGGGAGAAGACGAAGCGCGCCAGGTCCTCCCGGCCGGGCCAGCGGTGGAACTCCATCCCGGCGGCCTCGAGCCGCTCGAAGCCCGCCGGGTTCCAGATCACGAAGACCTCGTTGGCCTCGACCGGGTAGGCCAGCCGGGCCTCGCCGTGCGTCGAGACGGTCCGGGCGAAGGCGCTCGCCTGCCCGTTCGCCCGGGCGGCGAGCTCCAGCCAGCGCCCCCCCTCGAGGTAGGCCAGGAGCTGGGCCGAGGGGTAGCGCATCTTCGAGAAGAGGTGACCGCCGCGCTTGCGCAGCCGCTCGACCCGCTCGCGCAGCTCGGGCCGGTCGAAGATCACCAGGGCCTCGGCGGCCAGGCAGCCGTTCTTGCTGGCGCCGAAGGAGAGCAGGTCGATCCCCGCGCGCCAGGTGAGGTCGGCCGGCGCGCAGCCGAGGTGGGCCACGGCGTTCGCGAAGCGCGCGCCGTCGAGGTGGGTGCCCATCCCTCGCTCCCGGGCCAGGGCGGTGAGGGCCGCCAGCTCCCCGGGACGGTAGACGGTCCCGCACTCGGTGCTCTGGGTCAGGCTGAGGGCCGCCGGCGCATAGCTGTGCACCCCGTGGCCGGTGTTGGCCCGCAGCGCCGCCTCCAGGGCCTCGGGCTGGAGCTTTCCCCCGGGCCCCTCGACCGGGACGATCCGCAGGCCCTGGCCGTAGAACTCGGGCGCGCCGCCCTCGTCACCGTGGATGTGCGCCTCGCGGTGGCAGTAGACCGAGCCCCAGGGCGGACAGAGGGCCGCCAGGGCGATGCTGTTGGCCGCGGTGCCGGTGCCCAGGGGCACCACCGTGGTCTCGCACTCGAAGAGGGCGCCGAAGGCCTCCTCGAGGGCCGCCGTCCAGTCGTCCTCGCCATAGGCCCAGGCGGACCCGGTGTTGGCCGCGACCAGGGCCTCCAGGATCGCCTCGGCGGCCGGGGACTCGTTGTCGCTCCGGAAGTTGATGGACATCGTGGATTCCGGGTTTCAGGGTGGCCGGGCGATGATGCGCAGCGACTCGGGCTCGACGTGACAGATGACCTCGGCCTGGCCGAGCCCGTCCACGATCACCGCCTCGACGTGATCCGCGAGCCCGTGCCCCTCGGCGACGGTGGTGTCGTCGGGGACGTAGAGGACGAAGTCCACGTGGTGGAGCGCGCCCTGGTGGCGGGCCCGCAGGCGAGCCCAGCCGCGGAAGAGGGGGTGGTCGACCGCCTGGAGGAGCCGCGAGACCTTCGCCAGGTCGTCGGGATCCGCCGTGTCCATGATGCCCTTCACCGCCTCCCGGAAGAGCCCGGCGCCGATCCGCAGGATGTTCAGCGCCGCCAGGATGGCGATGACCGGATCGAGCCAGCCGAAGGAGGTGAGCCAGACCGCCACCAGGGCCACCACGCTGGCGCCCGAGGTCCAGACGTCGGTGAGCAGGTGCTTCCCGTCGGCCACCAGGGTGAGGGAGCCGGTGCGCTTGCCCACCCGGATCAGGTAGAGGCCCAGGAGCAGGTTCACCACCGCGGCGCCGGTGATCAGGATCAGGCCCAGCCCGATGCGCTGCAGCTCGCCGCCGACGATCAGCCGATCGATGGACTCGTGGAGGATCAGCCCCCCGGCGAGGAAGATCAGCCCGCCCTCGAAGCCCGCCGAGAGGAACTCGACCTTGCCGTGGCCGTAGGGGTGATCGAGGTCCGGGGGCTTGTCCGAGAGGTAGACCGAGTAGAGGGCGAAGCCCGCGGCCGCGACGTTCACGATGCCCTCGAGGGCGTCCGAGAGCACCGCCGCAGAGCCGGTGAGGCGCCAGGCCACCAGCTTGGTGATCAGCAGGGCGACGCCCACGACCAGGGAGGCCAGGGCCGCGACCAGCCGCCCCCGCTTGTCGGTCGGCGGGCTCGGGTGCTCGTGGGGGGCGGGCTCGGAGGGCATGACCCGCGCAGTGTCGCCAATGGACCCCGGGGCCGCAAGGCGCCGCGCCGCCGGGACCTTGACCCTTCCGGGAGGATGCCGCAGAACGCCCGGACACCCCTCGCCGGGGGTGGAGGAGGGTCCGATGGCCGCCAACAACCTGGAAGTCCGCCCGGTCCGCACGAGCGCCGAGCGCCGCGCCTTCATCAAGTTCCCCTGGAAGGTCCTCGAGGGCGATCCGGCCTGGGTCCCGCCCCTGGTGATGGACCGCAAGGACTTCCTCGACCGCAAGAAGCACCCCTTCTATCTCCACGGTGACGCCGAGCTCTTCCTGGCCTGGCGGGGCGACGAGGTGGTCGGCCGGATCATGGCCAGCGACGACCCCCGCTACAACGAGGTCCACGAGACCAACCAGGTGGGCGCCGGGATGTTCGACGCCATCGACGACGTGGGGGTCGCCGGCGCCCTCTTCGACGCCGTCGCGGCCTGGGGCAAGGCGAAGGGCCGCGACACCGTGCTCGGCCCGCTGGACTACTCCTCGAACTACAACTGGGGCCTGCTGATCGACGGCTTCGACACCCCGCCCCGGGTGATGATGCCCCACAACCCTCCCTACTATCAGCGCCTCTTCGAGGAGACCGGCTTCGAGAAGGTGAAGGACCTCTGGGCCTGGTGGCTCACGAAGGAGCAGGAGCCCCCCGAGCGCTGGCGCAAGCTCGCCGAGCGGATGGCCAAGCGCGGCGGCGTCACCATCCGCTCCGCGAACCTGAAGGACTACGAGAACGAGGTGCAGCACCTCATGCACATCTACAACGAGGCCTGGGAGGACAACTGGGGCTTCGTGAAGATGACCGAGCCGGAGTTCGAGCACCTCGCCAAGGAGATGAAGCTCCTCATCGACACCAACCTGCTGCTCTTCGCCGAGGTCGAGGGCAAGCCGGTGGGCTTCTCCCTGGCCCTGCCCGACATCAACGAGGTGCTGCGCCACCTCCCCGACGGCAAGCTCACCACCTTCGGGCTGCCCATCGGGCTGGGCAAGCTGCTCTATTACAAGAACAAGATCCGGACGATCCGCCTCATCACCCTCGGCATCCTCCCGGGCTACCGCCGGCGGGGCATCACCGAGCAGCTGATCCTGCGGACCTACGACGTGGGCTCGGCCCACGGCTACACCGCCTGCGAGATGGGCTGGACCCTCGAGGACAACGACCTCATCAACCGGCCGATCGAGGCGCTCGGCTCGACGAAGTACAAGACGATGCGGGTCTACCAGAGGGCGATCGGCTAGGCTCGACGCTCATGCGCCCCCTCCTCGCCCTCCTCTTCCTCGCCCTCCTCGGCACCGGCTGCCCGAAGAAGCCCTCGGCGGAGGAGGCGCGTAGGATCCAGGAGCTCTGGGCCCGCTCCAAGATCGACGCCGCCCGCTTCGAGGCGCTGATCCTCAACCGCGGCGCCTATCAGGGCGACCTCGATCACAAGTACCCGAAGATCTGGGCGGGGCTGGAGATCGATCGCCAGATCCCGGAGAAGCCCGACGCCGGGGCCCTGCGCCAGCGGCTCGAGGACCAGGCCATCCAGATGGGGCTCACCCCGAGGCTCGAGGTGAAGAAGGTGGCGGCGCCGGTCCCCACCCTACCGGCCCGGGTCGGCCCGGACGAGCCGGTCGCCTGGCCCGAGGCCGCCCTCCTGCGCGAGGAGCACCTCACCCTCGTCCTCGAGCCGGCCGACCTCGGCAAGGCCGAGGCCTGGTTCGAGCAAAGGGGCCACCTCGGCCGCCGGCTCTTCGTGCGCTCCGTGAAGCTCGGGGGCGGCAGCGTGCGGATCGAGGCCACCGCCTACAGCTTCCGCGACGACCTCCCCCTGCCCGTCCGCACCCAGCCCCCCTTCGACTTCGCCGCCCTCCTCGCCGAGGCCGGCCTCCCGGCCTCCCTGGTCGAGCAGAGCCCGAAGCTGCAGGAGGTGAAGGCCCGCTACGAGGAGCTCGAGGCGCAGCGCCCCCGGATCGACGAGGCCCTCGCGCTGCGGACCCGGGCCGAGTGGATGGACGCCCGCTACGGCGCCTTCCTGAAGGTGGTCGAGCGCTGCGACCAGCAGCGCTGGCTCGAGGTCCTGAAGTAGGAACCAAAGGAGAGGCCCGCCCCGCCGTGGGCGGTAGCGGGCCTCTGGCTCCACGCGAGGGTGCCTGGCGCTACTGGTTGAAGATCAGCTGCCAGCCCTCGAGCTTGCCCACGTCCTGGCCGGCCCGGTCCTTGACCTGGAGGCGCCAGGTGCCCGCGGTGGTGTCACCGATGTAGTGGGGCACGTCGATGGGATCCTTGAGATCGTCGGCCGAGCCGCCCTCACCCTTGCGCTTGATGGTCTTCCAGCGCCGGCCCTTGCGCAGGGTGATCTCGAGATCGCCCCGGTAGGTGTGGGTGATGTTCGGGACGACCACCAGGCTGGTGATCTCGACGTCCTCGCTGACCTCGATCTCGGAGGTGATGCCCGTGCTGTCGTTGTCCGGGATGTCCTGGGCCTCGGTGGACTGCTTCACGAGCCCACCCGGGGTCGGCGTCGGCGCCACGGTGTGGAACATATTCGGCAGGATCTCGGAGACGATCCGGTCGTAGGGCACGTAGGGGTTCTCGTAGTCCCGCTGCGAGGGGGACTGCCCCTGGGGCTGCCAGGCGAAGTCGGGGTGGTTCTGGTTGCCGATCATCGAGCCGTGCTTCCACTCACCGTCGCCGATGATCTGGGCCTTCTCGTCGCCCAGGGGCCGGGAGAGCCAGAGCTCGTAGGTCAGCGTCCGGATCTCGACCTGGTCGTCGTACTTGCGCCGGATGGCCCACGAGTCGGCGAACTCACCGCGATCGTCGCGGTGGGTGATCTCGGCGACGTTGAGGGCGTTGTGGGGCAGGCCGTCGGTGATCCAGTGGAAGGTCGTGGTGACCAGGACCGGATAGACGTCCTTCTCCCCGGTGTCCTTCTCGGAGCCGGTGCCGTTGTAGGAGTAGGAGGTCTGCTTCACCTGCCGCTTCATGGCGGTCTCGCCCTCGTAGAGGGGCTCCATCCGGGTCTGGTAGGCCCGCATGGGCTGGTTCCAGACCTGGTCGCCGGTGTAGCGGTCGATGACGAAGGACTTGTCCTTGTTCCCGATCTGGTCGGCCAGGAAGATGTGGAAGGAGGCCGGGGTCAGGTCCTTGTAGGCCACCTCGGTGTCCGCCCAGTCGGTCTTCCCGTCGCTGTTCTTGTCCCAGGGGTCCTCGTTGGCGCGGGAGCCGTGGAAGGAGGAGCGCTGCTCCATCCAGGCCTCGGCCAGGTAGCCCTTCACGTCGGCCGGCGTGAACTCGATGCCACCGACGGTCGTCGCGACGCGGGGCTCCGGGTCCATGATCGCCGCGGCGGACCACGCGTTGCAGTGACCCCACCAGCCGCCGACGCCAGGGACGCCCTGACCGTGGTTCAGGATCTCCCACTCGGTCGCGGTGTCGACGTTCACGGCGGGCAGGCTGTTCTGGAGGTTCTTGATCTCCTCGACCACCTCCAGGTAGCGGATGCCGTCGGGCTGCTCCCGCCAGTTCCCATCCGGATTCGAGGCCATCCACCGGTTGATCTTGGTGATCAGGTCCCGCTTCTCGTTGGTCAGGGGATCGAGGGCCGCGGTCTGGCCCAGGTAGGCCTTCACGTCGGCGCGATCGATCTTGTCGGTGCGCCCGAGCCACTCGTCCAGCTTCTCGGACGGGGAGGTCGCCCGGGTGTCCTCGTAGCAGTCGTCGGCGCCGGAGACGTCCCAGCAGTTCGCGATGCCGTTGTTCTTGTAGGCCCACCAGGAGCCCACCCACGGCACCTTGGAGACCTGCGCGCCGTCGAGGAGCACGCCGCCATCCATCGTCGCCTCGGGGTGCAGCCGGTCCACCCGGGTCTCACCGAAGCGGTCGTTGGCGTTGGCCAGCGACGCCCGGGGGGCGACGAGGGCCGAGAGGAGCAGGGTCGAGAGGAGAATCTTCGTGGTCTTCATGGTCATCTCCTCCTACGGCTCCAGCTGCCAGACGAGCAGGGCATCGCCCCGGGCGCCGGTGACGAACGAGGGCCACAGGTCACCGGAGGCCCAGTAGACCTCCTCCACCCCACCCTCGAGGTCGAACTTGAAGTAGCGATAGCTGCGGGTCTGCCAGTCGGCCGGCAGGCGCCCGAGCTCGGCGGCCTTGTTGGCCACGGCGGTCAGCTCGGCCGAGAGGGCCGGCAGGCTGCGCGTGTCGCGGCCCTCGACGGTCACGTTGGGGACCTCCACCGGGAAGGGATCCATCGCGGCCCGGACCCGGCTGCCCTCGCCCATCTCGACGTAGCGGCCGTGGGGGAAGTTGCGGTCGTAGTAGACCTTGGCGACGCCGCGGAAGAGGTCGTCCATGAGCAGATCGACCTGGTAGGTGAAGGTGTCGAGGCGCTCGGGGGCGACCAGGCCCGCGTAGGGGCCGGCCTCCGAGGCCTGCTGGATCTCGATCCGGGCGACGCTGCGCTTGTAGTCGCCGATGACCCGCCGCTCGAGGCCACCGACCCGGTAGTCGAGGAGGAAGAGGTCACCGAGCGCACCCGCGTTCACCGCCTCGTCCGGCCCCACGTCGCGGCGCTCGAGGCGACGATCGGCGCGGAACTGGTAGGCGACCTGCCAGGTGTGGCCGGTCCGCAGGAAGCCGGTGCGGCCGAGCTCGGCCTGCTCGTAGGCCGAGGCCAGGTCGGCCGGATCGCAGTCGAAGCAGTCGGCCTTGATGTCGGTGCCCTCGAAGGCGTCCTCCTTCGAGCCGACGTTCTGGTTCCCGTTGCCGCTACAAGCGGCGATCAG
This sequence comes from Deltaproteobacteria bacterium, assembly GCA_029210625.1. Taxonomy (NCBI): domain Bacteria; kingdom Pseudomonadati; phylum Myxococcota; class Myxococcia; species Deltaproteobacteria bacterium. The sequence goes on from JARGFU010000012.1 coordinate 13,696, forward strand.
CAGGGCCGAGAGCCCGAAGGCTCCCCATCTCATCCACCTCATCACAATCCTCCCGAAGAGTGCGCGGGCCCACTGGCGAGGGGGCCTTCGGCGCATCGCATCATTTGAGCAGTCGGTGCCCCCCTTGGCAAGCTACGTGCCATTTCCCGGGAGCCCGCAGGTGCAGGATCCGTCGCCTGCTGGCCTGCTGCGCGGGGCCGCCGCGGAGTGGAGTGTTCATATCCTGAACAGTCCACCACCCGCTGGACGATCGGGACCGCGGGAGGCCGGTGGCTTCCTGTGAGCGGCGGGTGGCTCTGTTATGCTTCCGGACGAATCGATCGCCGTGCCGGAGGGGCCGGCGACACCGTGTAGATCTCGGAGGAAGAGCAACATGCTCCGGCGCTCGTTCGGATTGGTCCTGCTGTCCACCCTGGTGCTCACCGTCGCCTGCGGCGGCAAGCCCCCCACCCTGCTCGCCATCGGCAACCAGACCGTCGCCGCCGGAGAGACCCTCACCATCGACATCGCGGCCAGCGACCCCGACACCAGCCGCCTCTCCTTCAGCGCGGAGAACCTGCCGGCGGGCTCGACCCTCGACTCCTCCGGTGAGGCCCAGGCCCGCTTCCGCTGGGTGCCCACCGCCGCCGACGTGGGCGACCACCACGTGGACTTCTTCGTCACCGACGGCCGCTCCATCGACTCCGAGGCCATCGTCATCACCGTGACCTCCGGTGGCGGCACCGACGGCCCGGAGTTCGTGGGCCAGACCACCTGGGTCCTCGAGGCCGACCAGAAGTCGATCCAGAAGACCATCGAGGTGCGCGACGACGCCGCCACCTCCATCGACTGGACCATCCAGGGCAACCCGGCCGGCTCGACCTTCACCCCCCTGATCAAGCGGGCCGTCTTCTTCTGGGAGCCGGACGCCACCCAGCGGCAGCAGCCCCAGTACACCTTCTCGGTCACCGCCCGGAACCCGGCCACCGACAAGAGCGCGGACCAGGTCTTCACCATCCTGATCCGCAACGGGGGCAGCACGACCTGCACCACCAACAAGCCGAACATCACCTCCACCACCCCGGCCACCCTCGACGGCGCCAACGACTTCTCCATCAGCGCCAACGTGACCGACGCCGAGTCGAAGGTTCAGAAGGTGACCGTCTCCTACGCCTTCGGCGCCAGCCCGGCGGCGGCCGACTTCGTGAACCTCGACATGATCGCCGGCACCGACCCCGCCTGGACCGCCAGCGCCCGCCGCGCGACCGATCTGGGCCCGGGCGAGTTCGACACCCTCAACTACGAGATCTGCGCCACCGACGACGACGACACCACCGGCGACGCCTGCGATCAGCAGACCTGCACCGGCCGGCTGACGGTGAACGTGCGGCTGGCGGGCGGCGGGGGCCTGTGCGAGTCCTGCAGCAGCGACGCCGGCTGCGGCACCGCCGAGGATCGCTGCGTCACCACCCTCGGGACGCCCTTCTGCGGGGTGGACTGCTCGGGCGGAGGCTCCTGCCCCACCGGCTACACCTGCACCGATCTGGGCGGCACCATCTCCCAGTGCACGCCGGTCAGCGGGACCTGCGGCTCCAGCGGCAGCCCCGCCGCCCAGCCCGGCGACCTCATCATCAACGAGGTGCTGGCGGATCCGCCGGCCGACACCGACGTGAACGGGGACGGCATCGCCTCGACCACCGGCGACGAGTTCATCGAGATCGTCTCCTACGCCTCGAGCACCGTCGACATCGGCGGGGTGACCGTCGCGGACGGCACCCAGGTGCGCTTCACCTTCCCCCTCGGCGCCACCCTCGGCGCCGGCGAGGCCGTCGTCCTCTTCGGAGGAGGAAACACCGGCAACTTCACCGGCATCGGCAACGCCACCGCCTACGCGGCGTCCTCTAACGGCACCGCCGGCACCCTCGGCCTGAACAACACCGGCGACTCGGTGCAGCTGCGCACCCCCGCCGGGCAGGTCATCGACGCCATGAGCTACGGCGCCAGCGCGGGCCAGGACGAGTCGGTCACCCTCGACAACCAGGTGGGCGGCATCATCTACGTGCGCCACTCCCAGGCCACCGGCTCCTCCACCCCCTACTCTCCGGGCACCGTGAGCTGCGGAGGCAACTTCCCGGTCAGCGGCAACGTCTGCAACGGCGCCTACTGCGGAGACCGCGCCCAGGACGCCGACACCGAGCCCAACAACGACCTGGCCTACGCCGGTTGCCTCTTCGACACCTTCTCGGTGGGCTTCACCGGCAGCCTCCACTATGTGGGCGGCACGGGCGGCCCCGGCCCCGATCCCTGGGACTACTTCATCTTCTGGGCGCCCCAGGGGACCCGGCTCGATCTGCTGACCTCGGCCGTGAGCGGGCAGCCGGAGATCAACACCACGATCTCGATCCTCGACTCCACCGGCATCGAGCTCGCCTTCGGTGACGACACCACCGATGGCAGCGGCAACCTCACGAGCTTCTACTCGGAGATCAACGGCTACGTGGTGCCCGCCGACGGCACCTACTACGTCGCCATCGCCACCTATCAGGGGAGCGCCGATCAGAACGGCGCCTACGAGTTCCTGATGGTGGGCAACTGATCCAGCTGGAGAACCCTGCCGTGCGTGCCGTACCCTCGCTCCCCACCGCCCTCCTCGCCGCCCTCCTCGGCCTCGCGGCCTGCGGACCGCCACCGGTGGATCCTCCGAGCGTCGGCACCATCAACCTCGCCCGGGTCGAGCCCGAGACGGTGCTGCCGGGGACCCGCCTGCGCTTCGTGGGCAGCGGCTTCCTGCCGGACGAGACCGTGGAGGCTCACTTCCAGGGCACCTTCGGCGGGGGCTCGGTCGATGGCACCCTCCCCCTGCGCTACGAGTCGGTCACCGAGCAGGTGCTGGTGGCCGACGACACCTTCTTCGCGCTGCTCGGCGGAGACAACGGCACCTTCGGAGGCCGGGTGACCCTCTCGGTGATGCGCAAGGGTCAGCTCCTCGAGGACACCGAGTCGGTCTCCCTCTCGATCCTCCCCACCCTCACCCCCACGCTCCTGCAGATCGAGGACCAGGCCCTCGCCTTCATGGAGCGGGCCCGGGTGGACGGCCGCGGCTTCCTCCTCCCCGGGGAGGGAGAGACCCGCTTCCTCTTCAACGGCACCTTCACCCCCAACGGCGGCGCCGCCATTCCCCTCTCCGACGCCCAGCTCACCGTGGACGTCGAGGGGCGGGTGGAGGCCTTCTACCTCCACACGCCAGAGGCCCTGGGCCTGGCCGCCGGAACCCTCGAGGGCGAGCTCCTCGTCGAGAACCACCACCTGCGGGGCGACGTCGTCACCGGCGGCAGCCTGCCGGTCCTGCTGACGGTGCTCGAGCCGGCCGTGGCCTCGGCCAGCCCCTCGGCGGCGAGCCGGGGGCAGATCATCTCCTTCCTCGGCCGGGGCTTCCTCCCCGATGACAGCAGCAAGAGCCAGCGCACCGTGCTGGTCTTCGACGGGACCTTCACCACCGGCGACGGCACGGTCCAGAACCTGAGCGGCGCCAACGCCCTCGAGCTCTTCCCGACCTACGAGGAGCCCGGGCGGGTCTCCTACGTCATCCGCCCCACCCGGGGCAGCAGCGGCAACCTCGAGGGCCTCGGCTCGGTGCCCGGCACCTTCGACGGCGAGGCCCGCATCCGCCTCGAGTACGACGGCGCCGAGCTCGTCGGCCCGCCCTGGCTCGGCACCTTCCAGATCGTGGCCACCAAGCAGGTGGTCTACCTGAAGTACCTCGACAGCTTCAGCGACGGCCTCGCCCGCTTCGGCCTGCGCAACGTCGAGCAGCAGGTCCGCGCCCGGGTGCTCGAGGTCTGCGAGCGCGACTACCAGCCCTACAACGTCGAGTTCCGCGAGGAGCGGCCCACCGACTTCCACGACTACTCGGTGATCGAGGTCTCGGCGATCGATCCCAACGGCGCCGGCCTCTTCGGCCTCGACAACACCGAGGGCAAGGACGAGGGCAACAACCGCCTCAACGACGTCATCGGCGGCCGCAACGCCGAGAGCCAGGAGCAGGGCTTCTACGCCTTCGGCGGGGTCTTCGTGGAGAGCTTCCTCTCCTTCTCTCCGAAGAGCGCGAGCCCCAGCCCCATGTCCACCGATCGCTTCGATCGCATCTTCGACGGCATCGTCCCCGAGCTCGGCGGCGCGGAGGTGATGGCGGGCGAGTTCCCCGGCGGTCAGCGCGACACCGAGATCTCCGAGGCCCTCCGGGTGCTGGGCAACCTCATCGGCAACACCCTGGTTCACGAGATCGGCCACTCCCTGGGCATGGCCGCCGTCCCCACCGGCTTCCACCACGACGGCAGCACCCCGGGGCTGATCATGAACGCCGGCTCGGCCCGCAGCTTCGAGGAGCGCGCCGAGCTCGACGGTCAGGGCCCGGCGGTCTGGGGCTCGACCGACGGCGCCTACCTCGAGTCGATCCTCCCCAAGTAGGGCATGGCCACCTTCTCCCCGGTCACCCTGGGCCTCTGGGCCATGGGCGGAAAGTACTGGGGCGAGGACGTCCGCGACGAGGACTCGATCGCGGCGATCCACGCCGCCCTCGACCTGGGGATCGAGAGCTTCGACACGGCGCCCCTCTACGGTGAGGGCCACGCCGACGAGCTCCTCGTCCGGGCCCTCGGGGAGCGCCGTCACCAGGTGACGATCGCCACCAAGGTCGGCGTCCGCCTGCCCACCGCGGCCGGAGAGCACGCCCGCTCCGATCTCTCCCCGGCCCACCTGCGCGCCGACTGCGAGGCCAGCCTGCGCCGGCTGAAGCTCGAGCGCATCGATCTCCTCCAGATCCACTGGCCCTGCGAGTTCGGCACCCCCCTCGAGGAGAGCCTCGCCACCCTGGTGGCGCTGCAGGGGGAGGGGAAGATCGCGGCCTTCGGCCTCTCGAACTACGACGCCCCCACCCTCGCCCGGGCCCGCCAGCTCGCCCCGGTGGCGACCCTCCAGACGCCCTACTCCCTCCTGCGCCGGGAGTACGAACAGGGCCTGGAGGCGGTCTGCCTCGAGCCCGCGCCGGCCCTGGGGGTCCTGATCTACGAGCCCCTCTGCCGGGGGCTGCTGACGGCCAAGTTCGACGAGGAGAGCACCTTCCCGGACTCGGATCTGCGCGCCCACGACGACCGCTTCTCGGGGCCGGCCTTCCGCCGCGCGCTCCGCCTCGCCGAGGGGCTGGCCAGGATCGCCGAGCACTTCGACGCCACGGCCGCCGCCCTGGCGATCGCCTGGGTGCTGCGCCGGCCCTCCGTGAGCGCCGCCCTGGTGGGCGCCAAGCGCCCCGAGCAGGTGCGCCAGAACGCCGAGGCGGCCCGCCTGGCGGCCGATCCCGGGGTCCCCTGGGAGGTCCTGGACCGGATGGCCGAGGCGATGAGGCCGCCACCGCGTCACCGGCCTTGAGCCCCCGCGTCGGGATGTGAGAGGTTGCCGCTCGCCGTGAAAGAGCGCTTCTCCCGCATCCTCGAGACCTGCACTCCCTACTTCGTCAGCTCGCCCCTTGGCGCCATCCCGTATCCGGGTGAAGCGCCCCTGGGGATCGAGGTGGCCGAGGAGCACCGCTACGATCCCCACAAGGTCGCGAGCGGCGACTTCCTCCACGCCCTGCAGCGCCTCGACGAGCTGACCTTCGGGCCGGTGGGCATGACCATGCCCCGCTGGGTCTTCTACGACTGCGCCGAGGTCCCGGGGGGCATCTTCGGCTTCGGGCGGCCCGCGGCCGAGCTGCCCGACTGGGTGCGGCGCGGCCTGGACGTCCCGGTCGACTACGTGGGCCTGGTGCCCCTCTCGATGTACGTGGCGATCCCGATGCTCGAGGCGGGGGCCTGGCACACCTACACCCTCTGCACGATCAACGAGGTCGCCCCCGGCGCCGCGCCGACCAACCTCGGCGTCCTCACCGAGGCCGCCGCCCTCTCCATCTTCCAGGTGAAGCTCGCCTACGGCGCCACCCAGTGGCGCTCGCGCAAGCTGAAGGTCCACAGCCGCTTCGGCCCCCTGGAGCTGCTCACCGCCTGGACCCCGGCCCACTCGGATCCCTCCACCACCACCTTCCGCTTTCCGGTCGAGCCCGCCCGGATCGAGGCGGCCCTGGCGATGGACGATCATCCCCGCCCGAGCGGCGAGGACATCGAGTGGATCGACTGCGACGATCGCGAGGCCCTCGTCGCCCTGCAGACCCGCCTCGAGGCCGGCGAGCGCTTCGAGCTGCTCTCGGGCGCGGTGAGCGAGGGCGACGTCTCCCGGGTGCCGATCCGGGCGATGGCCCCGGGCCCTGGAGGTGCCGCATGACCCTCGCGACCCGCAACCCCGGCCTGGTCGAGCGCCTCGAGCCCTTCCTGGTCTGCTACCGCGGCCACCGCGGACACTTCGACCTCTCCCCCCTGGGTGTGACGATCCCCGAGGCGAACCTCGTCGATCCGATGCGGATGGAGTCCGAGCGCTTCCTGCTCCTCCTCCAGACCCTCGACAAGCTCACCTTCGGCCCCGAGGGCATGCCCATGCCCCGCTGGGTCTTCTACGACGCCGCCGAGATCCCGGGCGCCATCTTCGGCTTCGGCGCCCGGCCCTCGGCCCTGCCCGAGCGCGTGCGCGAGCAGCTCGGCGTGCGGGACGACGAGACGGGCCTGGTGCCCTTCTCGATGTACATCGCCATCCCGGTGAGCCCCCCGGAGGTCTGGTTCGGCCACAACCTCGCCAGCCTGAACCCCACCTTCCCGGATCTGGGGCTGAAGGGCCTGGCCAGCATCACCAAGGCCCTGGGCCTGCAGGTCTTCCGCTGCCGCACCCAGATCGGCGCGACCCAGTGGGACTCGGACGCCCTCCACATCCACACCCGCTTCGGCCCCCTGGAGCTGGTGACCGCCTACACCCCGGCCCACTCCGAGGCCGAGACCCTCACCTACCGCTTCGACATCACCGAGCAGAAGATCCGGTGCGCCCTGGGCGATCCGGAGGCCTCGCTCGACGTCCCCGAGCCCACCCTGGAGATCACCGCCGGGGACGTGGCCGCGATGCAGGCCCTGCAGCAGCGCATCGAGGACGGCGAGCGCTTCTGCCTCACCGGCCCGCCGCGCCGCAGCGGCGGCGAGCGGCGGGTCCCCGTCGCCAGTCTCGACTAGAGAGGATCATCACCATGCGCGTCGGCATCGTCGGCTTCCCCGGCTGCGGGAAGAGCACCGTCTTCCAGGCCCTGGCCCCCGGAGCGCCGGGCAGCAAGGGCGGCGTCACCTACGGGAACATCAAGGTCCCCGACGAGCGCGTCGACGCGCTCGCGAAGATCTTCAACCCCAAGAAGACCACCTTCGCCGAGATCACCTTCCTCGACGTGAGCGAGACCGGGAAGGCGGCCAAGGGCGCCTTCTCCCCCGAGGTCATCCAGGAGATGCGCAACGCCGACGTGCTGGTCCACGTGGTGCGCGCCTTCGACAACCCGATGCTCGGCGAGCCCATCGATCCGCAGGCGGAGGTGCAGGCCTTCGACGACGAGATCCTCCTCATCGACATGGCCCTCCTCGAGCGGGCCGTCGAGCGGATGATCAAGGAGCAGAAGAAGGGGCTGCCCCTCGACGTCCGCAAGAAGTGCCTGGAGCACCTCGAGGGCGGCGAGCCCCTGCGCAACCTCGAGCTGACGGCGGAGGAGGAGGCCGAGCTCTCGGCCGTGCAGCTCCTCTCCCGGAGCCCCCTGGTCCGCGTCTTCAACCTCTCGGAGGAGACCTGGGAGGATCCCGAGTACGCGAGCCTCAAGCCCCTGAAGGGCCCCGAGGGCAACGCCGTCTCCCTCGGCCTCTGCGCCGCCATCGAGAGCGAGATCGCGCAGCTGGAGACCCCCGAGGAGCAGGCCGAGTTCCTCGAGAGCCTGGGCCTCGAGGCCCCCGCCAAGATCGCCTTCGTGAAGGCCGCCTACCAGCTCCTCGACCTCATCTCCTTCCTCACCTCCGGTGAGGACGAGTGCCGGGCCTGGTCCATCGCCCGGGGCACCATCGCCCGGGCCGCCGCCGGCAAGATCCACTCGGACATCGAGCGCGGCTTCATCCGCGCCGAGGTCTACCGCCTCGAGGACCTGCTCGAGGCGGGCACCGAGGCCGCCCTGAAGAAGGCCGGCAAGATGCGGCTGGAGGGCAAGGAGTACGTCGTCCAGGACGGGGACGTCATGCACTTCCGTTTCAACGTGTAATTTCCGGGGGGAGGTCCCTCCCCCCGGACCCCCCAGGTCGAACCCCCGGTTCAAGGGTCCGCTCCCGGAGGGGACTGCGCGTCCCCTCCGGGTCGCTGCTGCCCGAGGTCCCCCTCGAAGCCCCTCGCACCCGACCGCCCACCCTGGCGCGCCCGTTCTTGGACGTCAGAGCGACTGGTCATGGTGGTCTGGTCGGAGCGCACGGGCATCCAAATGGCAGGTGGCGAAACGCAGCCGAGGGGCAGATCTCGGACAGCTTGGTCCTTCGCGGAGGCCCTCTCGAACTTCGTTCGCGTGGTGGATGACTCCTCTCGCCTGGTGCCCCGCTGGATGGTCCCGCTGATCATCCTCCTCTGGACCGGCTTCGTGGCCGTGGCCTGTGTTGTCCTGTTCCCCTACAAGGTCCTGCATTCGCTCCTCCCCTCGAAGCCCGATCCGATGGAGCTGCTCCGGACGCATGTGGAAGGAGTGTGGCGGGTGGGCAACCCTCGAGCCGCTCTGGCTATCGTCCGCGACACGCATCGGGAACTCCTGGATTCCGTCAGGAAGCGCCCATGGGGGCGAAAGCGGATCGCTCCCTACGGCAAGATGGGTATGGACCACTTCCTCCAGCTCGCCATGTATCGGTACTACTGCGAGCGGCGGCTGGGCGAGCAACTCGGCGCCCTCGAGGCCTGCGACTCGGTCCTCGCGTTCGCGGGTGAGGAACAGCCGCCCGATCCCCGGCGACCCCCCTGGTGGCAGCTCCGCAAGGCCGAGGCGCTGGTGGCCCTCGGCGGGCGAGGCGCCGCCATCGAGTACCTCATGCGCATGCGCAACCCGGCCGCTCCGGTACCGCAGATCGAGGAACACCTCCGACAGCTCCATCTGTGATCGGATGTGATCGGTGATCGGGGTCAGACCCCGACACATGACATATCGACCAAGTGTCAATTGTCGGGGTCTGACCCCGCTTCCCGCTTCCCCCCGCTTCGTCGGGGGGTCTCTCGCTGTCCGACCGCTCTCCCACGCGCTCGCGCTCGGCTGCTCCAGGTTCTCGCTATGATGCGACCGAGGTGGTCATCCGATGAGTGACTTCGAGCGCGCCTGGCAAGGGAAGCTCCGTGCGGGGCTGGTGAAGCTCGGTCGTCCGGAGCTCTTCGAGGCGAGTGGTCCCTGTCCCGACGACGCTCCGCCGGAAGAGCGGGTCGCGTGGAACGGTCGATTGCAGGCGCTCCTGCAGGCCGCGCTCTCACCCGCGAAGCGAGCGGAGCTGCTCACCGGCTGCGCCTGCCGCTACCCCCCGGAGGAGCTCGCCTTCCTGCGAGAGCTCTACCGGGAGAGCGGGAACCTCGCTCGCACCCACGAGGCGCTGCAGGCGTTCTTTCTCACGATGATCAGCGAGTACAAGCAGCTCGACGACGAGCACCTCGCCTTCATCCAGGAGAACGACATGGGGATGGCCGGCCGGCTGGAGGGCCGCACCATCACGGCCGTGAAGATCCCGAAGGAGCTGAAGGCCTATCTCGCGGCGGACGAACCGGACGAGCGGGCCCGGCTCTACTGCCACTGCCCCCGGATCCGCGACGCCCTCGAGGCGGCGCGGGAGACGCTTCCGGCCGACTACTGCCTCTGCAGCGCCGGCTTCTACCGCTTCCTCTGGGAGGAGATCCTGGAAGCGCCGGTCGAGGTGAGCGTCACCCGGACCCTGCTCGCGGGTGATCCCATCTGCGAGTTCCGGATCGTCCTGCCCCAGCTTCCGGCGCCCTGATCAGGGCCCGGTGCAGCGCCGGGGGCCGAAGGGCAGGCTCTGATCCACGGCGATGCCCAGGGTGAGCACGTCCAGGTGCGAGGTGCCCAGGTAGAAGTGGGTCTCCTCCGGCGTCCCGCCGATGTGGGCGAGGTTGCCGGGGCCGGTCTCGTGCCCGGCGGCCACCACCACCGCGCGATCGGTGCCGGGCAGGCGCAGGATCATCCGGGTGCCGCGGGCGGGCCGGTCGCTCACCTGCCAGTACATGTTCACGTACCAGCCCTCCTCGAGGACCGGCAGCAGGGTGGGGCTGCCGATCCCGGCGCCGTAGAAGCTGCCCCCCTCCAGGGGCGCCCAGGACTCCAGGCGGTGCATGACCAGGCCGGTGGTCTCCTGGGAGAGGGCGTAGTGGCGCTCGATGAACTCCCGGGCCGCGCTCGGGTAGGGCTCCGGCTCCTCGGCGGTGACCAGGTGCGCCTCCCGCACGATCGGCCCGGTCGCCGGCATCGCCAGGGTGTTCCCCCCGTCGTTCACCCGGGCCATGGTCCCCACCTCCAGGCCGCAGTCGCCCTCGCTGGGCACGAGGAGGCCGAGGTCCAGGCCGTAGGGGCCGGCGTGCTCCACCCCGCCCGAGACGTAGGTGTCGGCGACGACGTAGACGAAGCCCGCCTCGAGGTCGGCCGCCACCGAGAGGTCGCCCCGGTCGAGGCAGTCGGCCGCGTCGAGGGAGGCGAGGAGGTGCAGATCCACGTCGACCCCGGCGCCGTCGTGGACGGCGGCCGAGAAGAAGCCGGCGGTGGGGAGGCGGACCCGGTAGATCCGCTCGGGGCCCGACTCGTCGGTCCCCGGCGCGCAGCCGTAGCCGTCGAGGTCCCGGGCGGTGGAGAGGCCGGTGTCGTTCTCGTCGTGGAAGGGCAGCGTGTCGACGCAGATCACCCCGAGGGGGCAGTCGCTCCCCCCGTCACCGCCGTCGCCCGGACCGCTGTCCGTGCCGCCGTCGTCCGGACCGGCGTCGCTCGCCCCGGCATCGCCGTCGGGCAGGCCACCGTCCTGCCCGCTCGCCGTCCCGGCACCGCAGGCCGGCGCCAGGAACAGCGCGACGAGCAGGGCCGGAGCGGCGAGGTGGGTCGAGATCGTCATCCAGCCCCCGCGCTAGATGGCCACCCCGCCCATGAGGTGCAGCAGGATCGCCTTCTGCGCGTGCAGCCGGTTCTCGGCCTCGTCGAAGACGACGGAGCGGGCGTGGTCGACCACCTCGTCGGTGACCTCCTCGCCGCGGTGGGCCGGCAGGCAGTGCATGAAGATGGCGTCGTCCTTGGCCTTGCCGAAGAGCTCGCCGTTGACCTGGTAGGGCTGGAAGAGCTTCAGGCGCGCCTCGTGCTCGGCCTCCTGGCCCATGCTGGCCCAGACGTCGGTGTAGACCACGTCGGCGCCCTGGCAGAGCTTCGCCGCGTCGGTGTCGACGACGACCTTGCCCAGCTTGGAGGCGGCCTCCACGATCTCGGGCACCGGCTGGTAGCCCTCGGGGGCGGCGATGCGCACCTCCATCCCCATCCGGACGCCGCCGTTGATGAGGGAGTGGGCCATGTTGTTGCCGTCACCGACGTAGGTGAGCACCAGGCCCTCGAGGTGGCCCTTGTGCTCCTGGATGGTCTGGAGGTCGGCCATCACCTGGCAGGGGTGGAGCAGGTCGGAGAGGCCGTTGATCACCGGGATGGTGCCGGTGGCCAGGTCATCGACGTCCTTCTGGGCGAAGACCCGCGCCATGATCCCGTCGAGGTAGCGCGAGAGCACCTGGGCGGTGTCCGGGACGGTCTCGCCCCGGCCCAGCTGCAGGTCGTTCCCCGAGAGGAAGAGGGCGTGGCCCCCGAGCTGGAACATGCCCACCTCGAAGGAGACCCGGGTGCGGGTCGACGACTTCTGGAAGATCATCCCCAGGGTCTGACCCTCGAGCGCCTTGCGGTACTCGCCGGGGTTCTTCTTCACCTTGGCAGCCAGCGCCAGCAGGCCGCCCAGCTCCTCGGAGGAGTAGTCCGAGAGGGCGAGGAAGTGCTTTGCCATCACGCCACCACCTTCTTCAGCTCGTCGAGGAGGGAGGGATCGTCGGCGAAGGGATCGAGCACGTAGTTCACGCGCTGCGCCGGCTTGCCGAGCTCGACGTTGGCGGCCAGGTCGAAGGGCGTGCCCACCAGGATGAGGTCGCACTCGACCGCGTCGATGGTGGCCTTCAGATCCGCGATCTGCTCCTCGAAGTAGCCCATGGCGGGCAGGAGCTTTCCGATGTGCGGGTAGGTCTCGTAGGTGGTCTGGATGCTGCCCTTGAAGTGGGGCCGCGGATCGACGACCTCGGCGGCGCCGAAGGTCTCGGCGGCCACCTGGGCGGCGCCGAAGGTCATGCCGCCGTGGGTCAGGGTCGGGCCGTCCTCGATGCAGAGGACCTTCTTGCCCTTCACGGCGTCGGGGTCGGCCACGCTCACCTTGGAGGCGCAGCGGATGACGGTCGCCGAGGGGTTCAGCTTCGCGGCCGCGTCCTGCACCGCCTTCACCTCCTCGGCCGTCGCCCGCTCGGCCTTGTTGATGCAGATGACCTGGGCGGCGCGGAAGTTCACCTCGCCGGGGAAGTACTTCGTCTCGTGGCCGGCCCGCAGGGGGTCGGCGACGGTGATCCAGAGGTCGGGGGTGTAGAAGGGCCAGTCGTTGTTGCCGCCGTCCCAGATCAGGACGTCACACTCCTCCTGGGCCTGCTCGAGGATCGCGCCGTAGTCGACGCCGGCGTAGATGACGTTCCCCTCCTTGATGTGGGACTCGTACTCCTCCCGCTCCTCGAAGGTGCACTCGTGCTCGTCCATGTCCTCGACCTTGGCGAAGCGCTGGACGGCCTGCTTGGCGAGATCGCCGTAGGGCATCGGGTGGCGGACCGCCACGACCTTCTTGCCCATGTCCTGGAGGGCCTTGGCGACCCAGCGGGAGGTCTGGCTCTTGCCGCAGCCGGTGCGCACGGCGCAGACGGCGATGACCGGCACCTTGGCCTTCAGCATCGTGTCCCGGGTGCCCAGCAGCCGGAAGTCGGCGCCGGCGGCGTTGCAGCGGGCCGAGATGTGGCCGACGTGGTCGTAGGAGACGTCGGAGTAGCTGAAGACGCACTCGTCGACCTTCAGGTCGGCGATGACCTTCTCCAGGTCGTCCTCGGGGAAGATCGGGATGCCCTCGGGGTAGAGCTTGCCGGCCAGCGCCGCGGGGTAGCGGCGGTCGTCGATGTTGGGGATCTGGGCAGCGGTGAAGCCAACGACCTCGTGGGTCTCGTCCTCGCGGAAGACCACGTTGAAGTTGTGGAAGTCGCGCCCCGCGGCGCCGATGATCAGAACCCTGCGTCGAGTCATACCTGGCCTCCTTGGCTTCGTTGGTCCCCCCCGGACGGGTGGGACACGGCCGCCCGGTATAGCACAGGGCCGAGGGAGTGCTAAGGTGCGCCCCATGCGAGACAAGTCACCGGAATCAGGGGCCCAGACGGTCGTCGTGGCGATGGGCGGCCACGCCTTCATCCAGCCCGGCGAGCGCGGCACCATCCACGATCACGAGAAGAACGCCAAGGAGATCTGCGTCCAGCTGATGTCCCTGGTGGAGCGCGGCTACCACCTGATCATCACCCACGGGAACGGCCCCCAGGTCGGCAGCCTGCTGATCCAGGCCGAGCGCGCCCGGGACGAGGTCCCCCCCTTCCCCCTCGACGCCAAGGTCGCCGAGACCGAGGGAGGCCTCGGCTACATCCTCCAGCAGGCCCTGCTCAACGAGCTGCGCCGCCGGGACATCCGCCGCTACGTGGTGACCATGGTGACCCAGGTGCTGGTCGACGAGAACGATCCCGCCTTCCAGAACCCCACCAAGCCCATCGGCCCCTTCATGTCGAAGGAGGACGCCGAGGCCCGCAAGGCCGAGTTCGGCTGGGACATCGTCGAGGACTCGGGCCGCGGCTGGCGGCGGGTGGTCCCCTCCCCGAAGCCGAAGCGCGTGATCCAGCGCGACATGATCCGCGACGCGGCCCTCCAGGGGCACATCGTGGTCGCCGGCGGCGGCGGCGGCATCCCCATCAAGAAGAACGACGACGGGGACTACGAGGGCGTCGAGGCCGTCATCGACAAGGACCTGACCTCCAGCGTGCTGGCCGCCAACATCGGGGCCGACCTGCTGATCATCCTCACCGCCGTGGACGCGGTCTACCTCGGCTTCAACACCCCCGAGCAGGAGGCCCTCGGGGCCGTCACCCTGCGGGAGTGCAAGGAGCACATCGATCGGGGGCACTTCCCGCCCGGCTCGATGGGCCCCAAGGTCGAGGCCATCTACAACTTCCTGAAGGCCGGCGGGCGCCGGGGGCTCATCACCAGCCCCGACAAGCTGATCGCGGCGCTCGACGGTGAGGCCGGGACCCACTTCGTCGGACATATCTAGCCGGGGCACCCGCGTGTACGTGAACGTGTACGTGTACGTGCACGTCCGTCCACGAAGCCCCGCGACTCAACAGGTGCCCGCTGGGCCCCACGCCTTCCTGAGGTAGAGGACGTCGCGCCGCAGCTGGTAGCCCGCCTCCTCGAAGAAGGCGAGGGAGGCCTCGTTCTGGTGCTCGACGAGCGCCGTGACGATGATCCGGCCGCGAGCGCGGAAGGCCGCCTCGCAGGCCTCCACCAGCCGGCGGGCCAGGCCCGTCCGCCGCAACTCGGGGTGCACCGCCAGGCGGTTGATCCAGCCCTTGCGCCCGTCGTCGGTGCCGACGACGCTGCCCACCAGCCGGTCGGCGAGGTAGGCGCCGAGCCAGAGGTCGGCGTCACGGGCCCGCTGCCGCTCCAGCTCCGCGAGGGTGTCCCGGCCCTCGGGCTCGTGGGGCAGCCCGGCCTCCTCCCAGAGTCTGTGCAGCGCCGCGAGCTCCCCGGGCTCGATGGGCCGAAGGGTGACCTCCATGGCCGGCGCGCTAGCCCTTTCCTCCGCCGCCGCCGCCCTTGCCGCGGCCACCCCGGCCTCGCCCGCCGCCGCCGCCGCCGCCGCCGCCGCCGCCTCCACCACCGCCACCGCCGCCGCCACGGCGACGACGACCGCCCCGGCGACGACGCCGTCCGCGGTCCTTGCCGTCCTTCGAGCCGCCACCGCCGCCCTGCTGGATGCGCTCCCGCCAGGCGAGCACCGCGGCCCGGCCCTCGCCGGTGGCCCGGGAGCGGATCTCCAGGAGCTCCACCGCGTCGCCGAAGTAGGCCTGCTGCACGAAGCGGCCCACCGAGAAGCGCTTGCGCCGCTGGCCGGCGAAGATGCGCTGGGCACCGATGATCAGGCGGATCCGCTCCACCCGCTTGCGGGGCAGGCGGGCGTCACGGACCAGCTCGGCCAGCATCGTGTCGAGCTCGTCGGAGCGCGGCCCCGGCCAGCCCTCGCCCTCGAAGAGGGTCGCCATGAGGGTGGCGAGCAGGACCGAGTCGTCGAGGGGCCTGCCGTCGAGCTCGTGGATGCGCTCGTCCATCGCGTCCAGGTGCGCCCAGAAGCGCACCTGCTGCGCCTCCTCGGCCTTCTCGAGGAAGGCCGCGACCGGAGGCACGAGGTGAGGCAGCGCGCCGATCTCCTCCAGGATGGAGAAGGCCGCCCGGGAGGCGCCGCTGCGCAGCAGGCGCAGGACCTCCTCCAGGACCCGGGGGGAGGAGCACTTGGTGATGTCGGGGGCGCTCTCCTTCATCGCCGCGAAGGTCGCCGCCTCGATCTGGAAGCCGAGCTTCGCCGCGAAGCGCACCGCCCGCAGGATCCGCACCGGATCCTCGGCCATCCGGATGCCGGGCTCGCCGATGGTCCTCACCTTGCCGGCGCGCAGATCCTCGAGGCCGCCGACGTGGTCGATCACCTTGCCGGCCTTCGGATCGTAGAAGAGGCCGTTGATGGTGAAGTCCCGGCGGCGGGCGTCCTCCTCGGCCGTCCCCCAGACGTTGTCCTGCTCGATGTAGAGGTCGTCCCCCTCCTCGGGGGCCTTCCCCTCCTCGTGCGGGCTGGTGCGGAAGGTGGCGGTCTCGATCACCTTCCCGCCGCGGAAGTAGATGTGCGCGAGGCGGAAGCGCCGGCCGATGAGGCGGCAGTTCGAGAAGACCTCCTTGATCTCCTCGGGCTTGGCGCTGGTCGCCACGTCGAAGTCCTTGGGCTCGAGCCCCACCAGGAGATCGCGGACGCAGCCGCCGACGAGGTAGGCCTCGTGCTCGAAGCGGCGCAGGCGGCGGGTGACCATCACCGCCTCGGGGTCCAGGCGGCCGCGATCGATCTCGGCGGCCTCGGCCTCCTCGTCCGCCTCCTCCTCGCCGGTCTCCTCCTCGACGTCGAGGCTCTCACCCGCGGCCTCGAGCGCGGCGCGCTCCTCGGGGTCGAGGTGGGCGTCGAAGCGGCGCGCCAGCAGCGACTCGTCGTCGACCTCCTCCTCGTCCTCCTCCTCCGAGTCGTCCTCGGTGTCGTGCTCGTCGAACTCGTCGTCCTCCGGGTCCTCGGACTCCTCGGCCTCGGTGGGCTCGGTGGGCTCCCCGGCGGCGGCCTCCTCGGGGCTCTCCGCCTCCTCGGCGGCCTCCTCTCCGGAGGGCTCCGCGTCGGTGGCGGGGGCCTCTTCCTCGGCCTCCTCGTCCCCGGAGGCCTCCTCGGCGGCGGCCTCCGCGGCCGGCGTCTCGCTGGCCTCGCTCTCGGTGTTCTCGACCTCCTCCGGGGAGGAGTCTGGCTCGGTTGTCTCGCGGCGTTTGGCGCTCACGGTGGATCTGGACCTCGTGGAATCGGTGGGGGCAGGATGCCCGGCACCCGGCGACCGCCTTCTCTTTCTTCGGGCGGTCGGGTGGGCGTGCTCTTCACGGCCACGCCGGGTGCAACAGCCCTCGAACCTTAGGCTGGTGTAAGAGCCCGTATTGGCTGGTATTCGAGGTGGGGCCTACCTAGCACCGCCCCTCGCCGGTTACAAGCAGCCTCCGAGGGCCCCCGAAAGAGGATCATGAGCAGCGCACCCTATCCGGTGGATCTCCACGCCCACACCCTGGTCAGCGACGGCCTGCGCACGCCGGCCGAGCTGGTGGAGCTCGCCGCCGGGCGAGGCGTCCTGACCCTCGCCCTCACCGACCACGACGCCGTGGAGGGCATCGCCCCGGCCCGGGACGCCGCCGCGCGCCACGGGCTGGAGCTCGTCCCGGGGGTGGAGCTCTCCTGCGACCTCGACGCCCGGGAGGTCCACCTCCTGGGCCTGGGCATCGATCCGGACGCCCCGGCGCTGCGCGAGCTCCTCACGCGGGCGCAGGCCTCCCGCCGCAAGGCCTTCCTGAGGGCCCTGGAGCGCCTGGCGACCTGCCGGGTGCCGCTGCCCGAGGACCTCGTCGAGCGGCTGGACGCCCAGGGCACCCGCGCGCTCGGCCGGGCCCACCTCGGGCGGGCCCTCACCCGCGCCGGGCACACCCGCAGCGTGGGCGAGGCCTTCGCCCGCTTCCTGGGCGAGGGCGCCCCGGCCCGGGTGATCCGGGAGCGCCCCTCCCTCGAGGAGGCCATCGAGGTCGTGGTCGCGGCCGGGGGGCTGCCCCTGCTCGCCCACCCCGGGGGCTACGCCGGGTCGACCTTCGGGGTGGAGCGCCTCCGCCAGCTGAAGCGGCTGGGGGTGGTCGGGCTGGAGCTGCGCCACCCGGCCCACAAGAGCCAGAAGATCCGCGCCTTCCGGGAGGCGGCCCTCGAGCTCTCGCTCCTGGTCAGCGGGGGCAGCGATCATCACGGGTACCCGGGGGATCAACCGCCGGGCAGCCAGGGCCTCGACCTGGAGGAGTACCGCCCGCTGGCCGCGCGCCTGGCCTCGACAGGATGAGGGGGTTCGTCCCATGGTGCTCCTGCGGGAGGAACGAGTGAGCACACCCTTCGACTTCCTCGAGGCTGCGCGAGAGCTGATCGCGGCGCCCAGCGTCTCGGCGATGGGCAACGACGCCGCCCTGGCGGTGGTCCGGCCGCTGGCCGAGCGCTGCGGGCTCACGACCTCGATGCTGCCGGGCGAGTACCTCGGCCGCACCCACCACAACCTGCTCTGCGCCCACCCGGGCAGCCCCGGCGCCGACGGTGGCCTGCTCCTCCTGACCCACTCGGACACCGTGGACCCCGGCGCGCTCGAGGCCTGGACGGCGACCGGGAACGATCCCTACCGCCTCACCCGCGACGGGGACCGGCTCTACGGGCTGGGCACGGCGGACGTGAAGCTCGACGCCCTCTGCAAGCTCCTGGCCCTCGATCGGGTGCGCGAGCTGAAGCTCACCCGCCCGGTGCACTTCCTCTTCTCCTTCGCCGAGGAGGTGGGGTTGGTCGGCGCCCGGCACTTCATGGCCGATCCGCCGATCCGCCACGCCTTCGCCTCCGCCGGCGAGCCGAGCGAGCTGACGATCATCCACGCCCACAAGGGCTACCTGGTCATCCGGGTGCAGCTCACCGATCCCGGCGCCCCGCCCCTCTCGGGCGCGCGGCGCGAGCGCACCTTCGAGGGCCAGAGCGCCCACTCGAGCACCCCTCACCTGGGCGACTCGGCCATCGAGCGCCTCCTCGACGCCCTCCACCCGGGGCCCGGCCCGGCCGGCTCCCACCCCGACGAGGGCGTCGCCCGAAGCCAGGGGGCCCGGGGGCTGGACGCGGCGGCCGTGCGCGCCGCCCTCGGCGGTGGCGTGGCGGCGGTGCGAGGCGGCGAGGTCGCCAACCGGGTCGCCGATCGCTGCACCCTCGAACTGGACGGCGTGGGCCCCGACGGGAGCGCCCTGCTCGCCGCCGCGGCCGAGCTGCGCGCCCGCTGGTGCGCCCTCGTCGCCGGCCTCGAGCCGACCGAGGACCGGCGCTTCGATCCTTACCACTCGGTCTACAACCTCGGCCGGATCCGGCTCGAGGCCGACGAGGAGGGCCGGGCCTCCCTCGACGTCCTCTACGACTGCCGGATCCTCCCGGGCCAGGACGCCGAGGCCGCCGCCCACGCCTTCGAGCGCGAGATCGAGGCGGTGGCCCGGGCCGGCGCCTTCGACTGGAGCGTCGAGGTGGACCGCGACTCGCGGGCCCTCTCGGCGCCTCCGGACGGCCCCCTGATCGAGGCGGCCATCCGGGCTGCCCGCCAGGTGGGCACCGACCCCACGCCGAGGACCAAGGCCACCAGCACCGAGGCCGGGGTCCTCGCCAGCCGGGGCGCCCAGGCGATGGTCTTCGGCGCCGGCGTCTCCGTCGGCAACGTCCACAAGCCCAACGAGCACAACCTCCACTCCCAGCTGCTCACCGCCATCGACTTCTACGAGGCGCTGATCCGCGAGCTGTGCACCTGATGCCATGAGCACACCCGACCTCACCCCCCTCCCCTACCTCGGCAACTACGTCGGCGGCCGCTTCGTGAAGGTCAGCCCCTCGAAGGCGGACGGCCACCTCCTCTCGGTCTCCCCCCGGGACGTCACCGACGAGATCTGGCGGGGCACCTTCCGCCTCGAGGCCATCGAGGAGGCGGTGGAGGCGGGCCGCAAGGCCCGGCAGGGCTGGGGCGAGCTCCCCCTGGCGGGGCGCCTCAAGATCCTGGGCAAGATCAAGGCCCAGCTGCGCAATCACCGGGAGGAGCTGGTCCTGCTCCTGGCCCGCGAGGCTGGCCTGCCCCTCTGGGAGGGAGAGGCCGAGGTGAAGCGGGCCATCGAGCTCTTCACCCTCCTCGAGGGCCCCGCCCGGCAGCAGCTGGAGCAGCTCACCTCCCTCTCCGAGGATCTCGAGCCGGTGCCGCTGGGGCTGGTGGCGGTCCTGCCCGACTTCGCCTCTCCCCTCCTCGATCTGCACCGCGGCGTGCTGGCGGTGCTCGCGGCGGGGAACGTCGCGATCGTCCACCCCCACGCCCTCACCCCCGGCCTGGGCCAGCTCTACGCCCGCATCCTCGACGAGGCCGATCTGCCCCGGGGGGTCTTCGCGCTGGTGCAGGGGGACTCGGATCTCCGGGCGGCGCTCGCCGGCCACCCGGGGCTGGACGGAGTCCGGCTCACCTCCTCGGCGGGCATGGCGCGGCGGGTCGCCCGCCTCGTCCAGGAGCAGCCCTGGAAGACCCTGCGGATGCGGACGCCGGGCAAGAACCCCCTCCTGGTGCTGCCGGGCGCGGACCTCGAGCGGGCCGCGCGCGACGCGGCGCTCGGCGCCTACCTCACCGCGGGGCAGCGCGCGACCTCCACCCGCTGGGTGGTCGTGCACCGCAAGCTGGTGAGCAAGTTCGTGCCCGCCCTCGACGCCTGCGCCACCCGCTTCCGGGTGGGCGACCCCCTCGATCCGGAGACGGTGGTGGGGCCCCTGGCCTCCGAGGCCCTTCGCCGCGCCTTCCTGCGCCACGTGCGCCTCGGCGAGAACGAGGGCAACCGGGTGGTGCGCGCCACCGGCATCGTCGGGGCCGATCCGGTGGGCTGGTACGTGGGCCCGGCCATCCACGAGGTGCCCACCATCCTCGAGGACTCCCGCTACCAGATGTACCCGGTCCTCGGCCCGGACCTGCCCATCTTCAGCGTACGCAGCACGGAGGAGGCCTTCGCCCTGGTGGGCTCCCTCGACTCCCTCCTCTGCGCCTCCGTACACACCTCGGACGCCAAGCTCTGGAACGCCGCCCGGCACGCCCTCTCGGTGGGCCGCCTCATCCAGAACGGCCCGACCACGGCGCGGGTTGCCGCGCTGCCCATGCCCAGCGGCGCGCAGGGCCGACGGAGCCTCCTCGAGGGCTTCTTCCTCCTCACCGAGTGGGTGAGGCCCAGCGTGCGGATCCCCGCCGACCGGCAGCAGGACGACACGCCCGTGCCGCCCGGCCTCGACTAGGGGATCAGCGGGTCCCGGGAGGCGGGGCCCCGACGACCTTCACCTGCGCGCCGCGCAGCGCGGGCGCCACCGAGCGGAGCTGACCGGCCAGGGAGTCGCCGGCCCCCAGATCGAGGTAGACGCCCTCGGCCGGGGCCTGGCCCCGCGAGGGATCGACCCGGATCCAGCCCTTCTCGGTGCGCACCTCGACCCAGGTGTGGGGCCAGAGGCGGGTGGGCTCGGCGGGGTCCTGGAAGAGCCCGGTGCGGCGGCGGGCGTCGAGGCCGAGGAGGGGCGCCGACGCCAGGAAGACGGCGGCGGCCTCGTTGCAGTCGCCCCGCCCGCGGGCCAGCGCGGTCTCGGGCTCGGCCTCCCAGAGGCCGGCGCCGTCCACCTCGGGGTCGAGCTGACCGTCGATCAGCTGCGCCAGGGAGGCGGCCCGCTCGGTGATGCTCTGCCCCTTCACCCGGGCGACCAGGCCGCGGACCTGCGGACCGGCGGAGGGCTGGAGCCTCCGGGTGGGGGCCTCGTCGGTGCCGGCCCCGCAGAGGGGCCCGGCCGCGGGAAGGGTGACCTCCCGGTCGGCGCAGGCGAGCCCCGGCCAGTCCTCCGGCGGGGACAGGCGCAGGCGGACGCCGGGGACCAGGGTGCCCTCGACCACCACCGAGCCGCCGGTGAGGTCGGCCATCCGGCCCACGTCGTTGCCGGCCTCGATGCCCTCGGCGGCGTAGACCAGCCCGATGTCCACCAGATCCAGCGCGTCGGGGAGGGCCGCGCCGGGGGCCCAGCGGGAGCGCACCCGCACCCCGAGCTCCTCGGTCTCGGCCCAGCCGCGCTCGTCGCGGGCCTGCCGCAGGATGACCCAGCCCAGGTTCCCGTCGGGCAGGTCGAAGACCCGCCGGCGGGCGCCGACCGAGCCGCTCTCGATGAGCCGCCGGGGGGCCTCGAAGAGCGCCTCGACCCCGGCCGCCGAGTCCACCGGCACCCGCTCGACCCGGTCACCGCGGCGCACCACCATCGCGCCGGCGCGGGCGTCCCAGCGGGCGCTCACCGCCTGGCGCTGGCCGCCGGAGATCCGCACGGCCCAGGCCGAGAGCAGCACCCCGTCCTTGACCCGCACCTCCTCGTGGAGGACCCGCTCGCTGGTCTTCCCGTCGCGGGAGGAGGTCAGCTTGCTGTGGTGCGTGTAAGTGGTCGTCCCACCCGAGTCCCGCCGGTAGGTGAGGACGGCGTGTCCGACCTCGCTGCCCTGGAGGCGGACGGAATAGCGCCGCGTCTCCCCCGCCTCGCTCGCGGCGGGCAGGAGGAGCAGGAGGGTACAAAGAAGTAGCGCTGGCCGGCGGTTGTATGCCATGGGTGGAAGACCCGGGGGACGGATCACCCCGGCGATCTGGCCCATGGTACAGCGCTTCCAACGCCTGTCCACGCTTCTCACCGTCCTCGCCGGGGCGGCGGGGGCGGGAACCGCCCTTCTGGTGGGCGGCGGGGCCCTGGGCTTCATCCTGGGCGTCGTCGCCGGCCTGGCCGTCGGTATCGCCGGCACCTGGGGCATCGCCTCCTCCCTCCAGGAGCGGGCGAGCAGCCTGGATCTGGAGAAGCTGGCCGAGGGGGACCTCTCCCACGAGCCCAGCGACCCCCAGATCGGCGAGGCCGTCCGGGCCATCCGGGGCACCCTGGGGCGCCTCCAGGGCACCACCGGCGCCGTGAACGTGGCCGCCCAGGAGGTCTTCGAGGGCACCACCCGCCTGCTCCAGGCCGCCCGGCACCAGGCCCTGACCGTGGAGAGCACCCTGACGGCGGCGGGCGCCATCGGGGACGCCCTGGCGACCTCCGAGATGACCGTCCAGGAGATCGAGACCCGGGCCGGTGAGGCCGGCACCGCCCTCGAGCGGATGGACCTCTCCATCGACGCCGTGGGCACCGCCCTCGACTCCCTCTACGACTTCGTCCAGCGCACCCGCGAGGTGATGGAGGAGATGGGCCAGTCCATCGACCGCTTCGTGGACAGCGGCCACCACCTCTCGGGCTTCGTCACCGAGACCGACGACTACGTCCAGGTCGTCGCCGATGGCATCGCCCGGGTGCGGGCGCTGGCCGAGGACACCGGCCGCCAGGCGATGGAGGTCAGCGAGCGCGCGGACCGGGGCCACCAGCTGGTCTCGGACGCGGTGCAGGGCCTCTTCGTCCTCGAGGACACCGTGCAGCGGGCGGCGAACATCGTCGACATCCTCGGCGCCCGCTCCCAGGCCATCGGCAAGATCGTCGAGATCATCGAGGAGATCGCCGACCAGACCAACCTCCTCGCCCTCAACGCGGCCATCCTCGCCGCCCAGGCCGGAGAGCACGGCCGGGGCTTCGCGGTCGTGGCCGAGGAGATCCGGGACCTCGCCGAGCGGACCGGGCGCAGCACCCGCGAGATCGGCAACCTCGTCACCGAGGTCACCAGCCAGGTCTCCACCGCGGTGAAGGTGATGGAGGAGGGCCGAGTGCAGGCCTCGGCGGGCCTCTCCCTCGGCGAGCGGGCCTCGCAGGCCCTCGACGAGATCCGGACCACCGTCTCCGCGACTGCGACGGCCGTGGCCGAGACGGTGAAGGAGACCTCCCTCCTCGAGGAGGAGGGCCAGCGGGTCTCCCGGGCCTCGCGGCAGGTCTCGTCCCAGGTGGAGAACATCTCGGTGGAGGCGGTCCGCCAGGCCGAGGTGGGCAACCAGCTCGCCGACCGGACCGAGCAGATGACCCTGCTCACCCGGCAGACCCAGCAGGCCGCGGAGGAGCAGGCCGCCAACGGACGCCTGGTGAGCGAGGTCGTCGCCCGGCTGCGCGAGGGCATCGCCGCGGTGCGCGAGGCCCACCGCCTCTCCAGCGACGCCAGCCAGCGGGTGCGCACGGCGAGCACCGACGTGGGCTCGGACGCCGAGGGGCTCATCGGCGTCGCCTCCGACCTCTCCCGCACGGCGCGCCGCCTGCAGGAGGTGGCCGGGACCATCACCGCCGACCTCGACACCTTCCGCCTCCCCTCGGCCCGCCATGGCGGCGTCCTGCGGGTGGCGATGGTCGAGCCCAACCTCCTCCACGAGACCGAGGGCCTGGACCCGCTGTGCCTGCGCGGAGTGCGCGAGGCCATCGTCGCCTCTCTGGTCCACTCGGGGCTGCTGCGCCCCGGCCCCCAGGCCGAGATCCGGCCGGCGCTGGCCCGCAGCTGGCAGGTCGAGCGGGAGGGGCGGGTCTACCGCTTCCACCTCCAGGGCGGGCTGCGCTTCCACGACGGGACGACCTGCGACGCCGCCGCGGTGAAGGCCTCGCTCCTGCGCCACCTCGAGCCCGGCCGCGAGGGGCCGGTGACCGACCTCTTCCTCGACCTCATCGGAGCTCGCCACTACCGCGCCGGAGAGAGCAGCGACGTCGAGGGCATCCGGGTGGTCGACGATCACGAGCTGGTGATCGAACTCAAGGAGCCCCGGGCCTTCCTCCTCCAGCTGATCTCCAGCCCCGACTGCTACGTCTCCCGCCGCACCGAGGCCGGGGTCCAGGGGTTGGGCCCCTTCCGGATCGACTCCTCGGTGCCGGGCCGCAGCCTGAAGCTGGTCCGCTTCGAGGAGGGCCTGCGCGCCAACTCGATCCCCCTGGACACGATCGAGCTGCAGCTGGGCCACGCCAACCCGGCGGCCGCCTGCGCCGCGGTCGCCGACGGCCTCGCCGACATCGCGCTGGAGATCCCCGCCGACCGGCTGGCCAACAAGAAGACGGTCGACGGCCTCGAGCTGCGCTCCCACCCCATCCTCTCCACCGAGATGATCTTCTTCGGCTGCGGGCGGGCGCCCCTCGATCGCCCGGCCGTGCGCCGGGCGCTGCGGATGGCCCTCGACATCGAGGGCTTCGCCCGGCGCCTCCCGGGCCGCCCGGGCCTGGCCACCGGCCTCATCCCCCGCGGCCTCCCCGGCCACGCCGCGGACCTGCCTCCGCACCGGCTCGATCTCGAGCAGGCCCGCAAGATCCTCGAGGAGGAGGGCGTCACCGGCCTCGAGCTGGCCTGGCCCTACGCCACCTTGCGCGACGCCGGCTGGATCGAGGCGACCCGCACCCTGCTGGCCCCCCTGAAGGAAATCGGTGTTCAGATCCGCGAGGAGCCGATGCCCGCCGACCTCTACTGGCGGCGCGTCGGCGAGGGCGACTTCGATCTGCTGCGCCAGGGCTGGGTCGCCGACTACCCCGACGCGGACTCCTTCTTCTACTTCCTCGTCCACTCCTCGGGGCAGAAGCCGATCTTCGTCGACTACGGCAACGACGCCGTCGATCGCCTCACCGACGAGGCCCGGGCCACCGTCGATCCCGACCTTCGCCACCAGCTCTACCAGCGCGCCGAGCGCGAGCTCTACGAGGACCCCTGCCTCGTTCCCCTCGTCTACGGGCGCGACGCCGTCCTCATCCGCGACGGCGTCCACGGCGTCACCGTCCTCCCGACCGTGCCGTCCATCCGCCTCGACGACGTCTGGCTCTCCGAGAGCTGAGCCGGCCCGCGCGCCGCTCTCGAGAGCCCGCGCGCAGACCGCGCTCTCTCTCGAAGCTGGTTGACCCGTTCGTCCAGGGTAGCGCCCCCGAAGAACCCTCGAGCGCCATCGCCGCAGGCCCGCCCTCCATCGCCCGTGCCCTCGCCTCGGGTGCGCCGTCCCGAGAGCGCGGCCTGCGCGCGGTGGCCCGAGAGCGGCGCGCGGGTCGCAGGGAAGGGCCCTCCCGGGGGCGTCGGCGACGCCGCCCGGTTGCGCGAGCCAGCACGAGTCCGGGCGGCGTCGCTGCCGAGCGAGCCGGAGCCGGGCCTAGCGGCGGTGTGTCGCGTCGGCACGGGCCCGGCGGGAGGTGAGCGTCCCCCGGGGGGGCCCTTCCCTGCGGCCCGCAAGCGCCGCGAGGGAGGCGACCGCGTCAGGCGCGGCGCTGGCGGAGGCGGCGGGCGAGGAGGAGGAGGGCCCAGGCGGCGAGGGCGGCGCCGAGGACGACCCAGCCGCCGGTGCCGACCCGGGCGGCGAAGGCCATGATCTCCTCTAGGTTGCCGCCGAGGTAGGCGCCGGCGGCGAGGACGCCGAGGTTCCAGAGGGTGGCGGAGATCAGGCCCCAGAAGAGGGTCTGCCGCCGGGGGATGCCCGCCGCGCCGGCCGCCAGGAAGAAGAAGGCGCGGGCGGCCGGGAGGAAGCGGTTGCCGACCAGCAGCCAGGCGCCCCACTTGCGGTAGGCCACCTCGAAGCGAGAGAAGCGCTCCTGGGAGAGGGGCTGCCACCAGGGGCGCTCCGCCTCACCGGGGAGCTGGCCCGCGTGGAGGGCGAGCCAGCGGCCCACCTCCCAGTCGACCAGCATGCCCACCACGTTGCCCAGGAAGAGGGCCACCACCACCGCCCCCCAGGAGACCCCGCCGCTCATGGCCATCACCCCGCCGACCAGGGTGACCGTGTCGCCGGGGAAGGGCGGGAGGACGTACTCGACGAGCGAGGCGCCGCCGAGGAGCAGCGGCGCCCAGGGGCCGAAGCCCTGCATCACCGCCTGGATCTCGGCCGCCACCGTGACCGGATCGCCCACGACGCGCTACTCCTCGGACCGGGGCAGCAGGAGGCGGCGGAAGTTCGCCTCCTCCCAGGCCTTCGCCTGGGCGGCCTCTCGGTAGGTCTTCTCGAGCTTCCGGAAGGCCGGCGGGTGGTAGTAGGTGCGGCCGTTCTTTCTCACCGGGGGGACGAGCTGGTGCAGCATTTCATGGAATACGACCCAGGCCAGGTAGTATTTCGGCACCTCGGGATCGTCGAGGGCGGGGTGGATCCGGATCAGGCGGGCGTCGTGCAGGTAGGTGCCCATCTTGATCGAGCGCCTGCGGCGGTGCTTGCGCGGCCCCCAGCTGCTCCAGCCGATCCGGGCGGCGATCTTCCCACCGAAGTACTCCCGGTTCAGCTCCTCGAAGATCTCCTTGAGGTCGTGGTGCTCGCCCTCGGGGTCGGCCGGCGCCCGGGGAGAGGCCGCGGGATCCGAGCGGATCTTCTCCAGGTTCGAGTCGATGAAGGCGTCCAGGCGCTTGCCGGCGCTGCGCTTCTTGCGGCCGAGGGCGTAGGCCGCGAGGGCCTCGCGCACCTCGTCGCCGGCCGAGAGGAAGATGTGGTGGGCCCGGATGTGGAAGGCGTCGTCGTCCTCGCGGATGGTGAGCACCGAGGAGCGGTTGTCGGTGACCACCAGCTTCACCGGGTGGGCGAGGCGGCTGGCCAGATCGTTCGAGAGGGCCTGGGCGCGCAAGCGCAGCTGCTCCCCCTTCGGCCGCGCCTCCCGCCGCAGCGGCAGCAGGAGGCTCATCTGCTCCGGTCGACCCATCGTCTGGCACCTTAAAGAAAGAGAGCCCCCCGGGCAATCGACTGCCCGGAAGGCTCCCTTGGGTGGAGATCTAGATCCCTCTAGAGCGTGCTGCCGAAGATGTCGTACATCGCGCGCTCGATGTTCATCCACTCGACCTCGTTGGCGATCTGCCAGGTCCAGTCACTCTCGCACTCCGCGTCGCCACCGCAGGCCTGGTAGCTGGCGAGGAGCTGGTTCGCCCGCTGGATCATCTTGGTGGCAGCGTTCGCCTCGGCGTTCTGGGCCTGCAGCGCGGCGTAGACCACGCCGGTGGTGGGATCGGAGAAGGTGATCACGTCGAAGCCCGGACCGGCCTCCAGGGTCTCACCCGAGCCCAGCCGGAAGATGTGGCGATCGTCCGGGAAGTTCAGGCTGTAGCTGGAGGTGAAGGAGCTCATGCCGAAGAGCAGGGCATAGAAGCGGTTGGTGAAGTTGATCTCGGGCACGACCACCGGGTCGAGGTCGATGAAGCTCGAGCCCTCGGGGTAGATGTCGAGCCAGTCGAAGGCCGGCCGCTGCACGACCGCCTGGTTGCCGCCGGTGCCCGTGAAGCGCGGGGCGAAGGAGCGGTACTCCTCCCCGATGATGCCGTTGTAGACGCGGGTCAGCTCGTTGTCGAAGACCAGGTAGTAGGGGATCAGGTACGAGCTGAAGTCCGACTGGGTGTTGGCGCCGCGGACCGTGGCCGAGCTCTGGGAGAGGGCCAGCAGGGCCGCGTAGTAGTCCCAGAAGTGCGACGCCTCCTGCGGGTAGTACCAGTAGTAGTAGCCGCGCTGGTAATCGTAGCGGGTGTAGGGACGCCGGGCGTCGTTGCCGCGATCCAGGTAGAGGTCCTCACCCGAGCGGTGGCTGTAGGTCCAGGCGTACTGGTACTGGTTGGTGGCCGCGTCGTAGTCGTAGGAGCCGTAGGCCGGCATCGAGAGGACCTCCATCAGGAAGTTGAAGCCCTCGAAGGCGCCCATGGCCTTGTAGTTGGCCTGGATGTTGTCGGCCTGGGTGTAGAACTGGTCGAAGAGCCAGGTCTGGTAGAAGTTCGGCATCATGTTGAAGTAGCGGCCCGCGGAGCGCGCGTAGACGTCGTAGGGGCTCCAGGCGCGCTTGTTCCGGCGGAAGTTGTTGAACCAGTAGTAGTTCCGCCAGCTCTGCTGCACGTTGCGGGACTGCTCCCACATGTCGGAGCCCTCGTCCCACCGGTGGCAGGAGGCGTCGACGCCGACCCACTCGTCGGAGCAGAACATGTAGGGCACCTCGAGGAGGCGGCTGGTGTCGCCCGCCTCGCGGGAGGCCTTCACGGCCGCAGCCGGCATGACGATCCGGTCGTAGAGCCGCTCGATGCCGGTGTCGATGTTGCCGTCGCCCATGAGGACGGGGACCCAGGTGTAGTGGATGTCGTCCAGGAACTGGGAGTAGGCCAGCGAGCCGCGCTCCTCGTAGATGGTGTCCATGAAGTTGTTCCGGAAGCCGCTGCCGACCTCGCGGAAGACCTCCACCGAGTCACCGTAGGCGTAGAGGATGGCCGCCTCGTCGTAGGGCCCGAGGCCGTGGATGTCGCTGTTGAAGGCGCGGCCGTAGTCCATGATCGAGGAGTACTGGAACTCCCGCATCTTGCCGGCGATCTGGCTGCTGGTGAGCTCGCTCATGTCGAAGAGGTCACCGATGGTGGAGAGGCTGGTGTTCAGGTTCTCCTTGCGCAGCTCCCAGTACTCCGGGAAGAAGTTGATCGCGTCGTAGGAGCCGTTGAAGTTGTGGCGCAGGCCCATGGTGTGGCCGACCTCGTGCTCGGTCACCGCCCGCAGGATGGAGTTGCGCAGCCACTGGTACATCTGCTCACGGTCCATGCCGCTGCCAGCGAGGTCCTGGGCGAGGCCGAAGATCGAGGGATCCTCGAAGTCGGCGAGCCAGATGCTGTTCTTGGCGGCCCAGTCCTGACGGATCTGCTGGTCGCGCAGCAGCTTGTCGGCGTCGAGGGTGTAGGGCTTCGCTGCGGCGAGGAGCTCGGGGGTCATGCCGTTCTCGACCAGGTCCATGTTCTTGAACTTCTGGGCCACCACGGCGCGGATCTCGTCGTTGATCATGTAGGACTCGAAGGGGGTGCCCTCGATCCGGCGCAGCCGCTGCATCGAGTCCTCCTTGAGGGTCTCGAGGCCGAACTGCTTGAGCGCCTCGATCTTGGCGAGGTGCTGCGGCTTCATGAGGTTCTTCGCGCCGTCCAGGATCGGCTTCTCGAGGACGTCCGCGAGGCCGGCGCGCTCGGCCTTGGCGCGGGGATCGGTGCGGTCGCGGCCGGCGATGATCTGGTCGCGGATGTCGTCGCCGGTGATCAGCTCGTCGATGGTGAGCTCGCCGTTGAGGGCGTCGACGATCTCGAGGCCGCGCTGGGCGTAGGTGTCGATCGGGGCGCCGTAGATGTAGGCCTGGCCGGCGACGATCACGCCGGTCTCGGGATCGACCGAGGAGGGGCCGTAGCCCAGGGGCGAGGAGAGCTGGGGCTGGTCGACCCAGTACATGAAGTTGTGGCGCAGATCGCCGATCTTCGCGTGGCCGTCCTCGTTGTAGTCGATCTGGAAGAGGCCGGTGTTGAGGTAGT
This sequence comes from Deltaproteobacteria bacterium, assembly GCA_029210625.1. NCBI lineage: Bacteria > Pseudomonadati > Myxococcota > Myxococcia > Deltaproteobacteria bacterium. The sequence continues at coordinate 43,348 of JARGFU010000012.1, forward strand.
TGCCGTTGGCGTCCTCGTAGGGGAACTGCGCGAGGACGGTCTCGACCGGCTTCATCTGGGCGGCGGCCACGGCGCGGGCCAGGGCCTTCGACCAGCCGCGGGCGGTCCACTCGGCCGCGCCGACGAGCTCCTTGGGCCAGTTGGCCGAGAGGGCGTAGACGATGGGCTTGGGGGTCCGCAGGTTCTTCGGCATCACGCTGCCGTCGGCGTTGAAGTCGGTCTCCCAGATGTGGTGGATGTTGGCGAGGAGGATCTGGCCCTCGTCGGTGCGGCCGAGGCGGCGGTCGTAGGTCTCACGCTCGGTGCGGAAGTAGCCGAACTTCACCATGTCCTTGTCGTCGTAGAAGACCGGATCGAAGGTGCGGGTCTCGGGGATCTTCAGGATCGAGGTGCGGACCATGGCCTCACCGGAGGCGCAGTCGTAGGCCTCGCCGATGAGCCAGCAGGCCGGCACGCCGTAGTCCTCGTCGATCCAGTAGGTGGCCGGATCGATGTAGCCGCGGGAGACCACGTCGATGTAGGCCGGCGGGGTGCGATCCGAGAAGCCGGGGTCGGTGGGATCGACGATGACCGCCTCGCCCTCGGCGGTCTCCATCCGGAAGGCCCACTCGCCGCCCGCGCTCTCCTGCACGTACTCCCAGGTGCCCATGTCGGTGGCGTTGTCGTTCGACGACTCCATCAGGTTCTGGGAGAAGTCGACCCGCATGTACTCGCGGTCGTACCAGTGCCGGTCGCTCATGTTCTCGGTGATGACGTTGCTCTGCTCACCGGTCGCCGGGTTGTACTGGCGCTGGATGTCGAAGTGGCTCTGGACGCGGTAGGCCGCGATCGGCGCGTCCTTGTAGCCGTTGTCGATGTAGTAGCTGTCGTCGAGGATCGGGTTACCCTCGGCGTCCCGGCGGATGTCGGTGTCGTCGATGGTCTTCCCCTCGTGATCGACCTTCGGGTTCATCCCGGGGAAGAGCTCGTAGGAGCGGTAGCCGATCAGGTAGTGCTCGGTGATCTCCCACTTCACCTTCTCGGTGTTCAGGGTCATGCCCACGAAGGAGAAGCTGACCGAGGGACCCACGTCCGCGATGGTCTGGCGGATGTACCACTCGCCCTCGAAGTCGGACTTCTTCACGTAGTTGGGCTGGACCCGGTTGATGTCGCCCACGTTCTGGGCGCAGCCGAGCGCGGTCAGGCTGGCCAGCACGGCGAGAGAGATGATGCGGGAAAGAGACTTCATCGCGTTGCTCCTTTGGGGGGTCGTGCGATCAGAGGACGAATCGAAAAAATAGAGTCGAAGGCTAGAACGAGCGGCCGACGCGGAGGCTGAAGCCCGTGCGCTGCAGGCTGGAGTCCCAGAAGGGGAAGCGCAGCACACGGTTCTCGTCGTCGAGGTCCGGGCCCAGGTAGCGGAAGAGGGGACCGCCGGTCATGAGGTTGGCGGAGAGCATGTACATGCCCGGCAGGCGGTAGGTGAGGCCGAGGCCGCCCATCATGGCGTCGGAGGGGGTGATCGTGCTGTCGACGACCAGGTTGCCCTTCGAGTCGACGATCTGGGAGGAGAACTCGTCGACGGGGATGGGATAGCTCCAGCCCCGGGAGAGGCCGAAGTTCAGCATGCCGCCGAGCTTGTCGGTGAACTGGTAGCTCACGCCCAGGTTCAGGCCGATGTTGGCCATGCCGTTGTTGTCGCCGGTGGCGCACTGGGAGTCGTTGACCGCCTCGTTGCCGCTCTCGCGGATCTGGCAGGCCCAGACCCCGTCCCGCCACTGCTGCCGGATGACCGGCGAGGTGTAGCGGTTGAAGGGCAGGCCGCCGGTCACCGAGAGGTTGGCCGAGAGCTTGTCGTCGAGGAAGCTGCGGCTGGCGGCGACCGAGGCGCCCAGGGAGAAGAGCTGGGTGGCGGTGATCGACATCCGGGAGAGGCCGAGGCCCACCGAGGCCGAGCCCGAGACGTTGATCCCGGTGAGCTTCTCGTCCTTGTAGAGGGAGCCGTGGGCGAGACCGAGGGTGGGGTCGCCGTAGTTGAAGCGCCGCAGGAAATCGCTCTTGCTGGTGCTGCCCGGGGTGGTCAGCTCGTAGGAGAAGCCCCAGTTGCCCGAGGCCGTCACCTGCTCCTTCAGCTGGTAGCTGCCACCCACCGAGACCGAGGGGATGAAGGTGGCCTGGCTGCTGCGCACATAGCGGGTCGGGTGGAAGAGCATCATGCTCATCGAGGTGCCGACGCCCACGTTCACCGACCAGGGCTTGGTCGGACCCTCGGCCTTCGCGTCGCCCTCGGGCTTCGCCTCGACCTCGGGGGCCGCCTCGGCCACCTCGGCCTCAGCGACCGCCTCGACCGTCTCCACGGCCACCGCCTCGCCCGCGGCCGCCTCCTCGACCACCGCCGCCGGCTCGGCCTCGGCCTCGGCCTCGGCCTCGGCCTCAGCCTCAGCCTCAGCCTCAGCCTCGGTGGCCTCCTCGGTGGCGGCCTCCTCGGTGGCGGCCTCCTCGGTGGCGGCCTCCTCGGCCGCAGGGGCCTCCTCGGTGGCGGCCTCCTCGGAGGGGGTCGCCTCGGAGGTCTCCTCGGCGTACGCCGGGGCGGCCAGGGCCAGGGCGGCCAGGAGGGCGATGGAGGTCGTCAGGCTCGGGAGGTCTCGCATGAGCGGTATCCCTTTTGGTGAAGGCGGCAAGAGGGGCCCGGAGTGTTCGCCGACTGGCGACGGACGAGGGCGTCGGGCCTCTTCAGGCAAGAAGGGGGCCACTTGTGCCACCTCGACCCTGGGCTGACAAGGCCACGAATCCCGGGGACTTGCAGATCGGGGGGCTCCCCCGACCGTGAGGCCGGGGGTTCCCTGCCGTCCAGCCGGCGGTCGCCCTCCCCTCCCGGCGCCAGGATGCTAACGGCGGGGGCTCCGGGATATCCCCTACTCTTCCCGGCCGAAGAGGGCCTCCAGGCGGGCGGGATCCGGCACCACCCGCAGGGAGCGCCCCTTCGCCACCGAGACCAGGCCCGGGGCGGCCCCCGGGGGGTGGCGCAGGTGCTTGCGCTCGGTGAAGGTGATCTCCACCGCCCCGGCCTCCCGGCCGTCCGAGAAGTGAGCCGCCAGGAGGCCCGCCTCCAGCAAGGTGGTGGGGTCCACCTCGGCGTCCTTGCGACCCCCCGAGGCCTGGATGACCACGTGGGAGCCGGGCCAGTCCCTCACGTGCAGCCAGAGGTCGTTGCCCCGGGCCACCGTGAAGGTCAGGGCGTGGTTGTCCCGGGCGCTGCGCCCGACCAGGATCCGATCGCCGTTGCTGGCGAGGAAGGTGCGGTGGGGGCGGCGCGGCGCCGCCTTCTCCGCGCTCCTCCCGCCCACCGGCGGCGGCGCCGGGCGCCGGACCCCGAAGGGCCGCGCCTCTCTCCAGAGCGCCTCCAGGGCCTCGGGCGTGCCGGCGGCCTCGACCTCCTCGAGGAGGAGGGCGAGCCCGGCCTCGCGGTCGTGGGCCCGCGCGAGCCGCTCCCCGGCCACCTCGGCGCCGCGCTGCAGCTTCCGGGCCCGCCGGAAGTAGGCCTCGAGGTTCTCCTTCGGGCCGAGCTTCGGATCGAGGGGCAGCCGGATCCGCGGCGCCCCGGGGTCGTAGTAGTCGACGACCTCGACCTCCACCTGGCCGCGCTTCATCCTCCCGAGGGCGCTCTTGAGCAGCTCGCCCTGCTGCTGGATCCGCGGGGCCTCGGCGGCGGCGGCCACGGCGGCCTCGAGCTGCTCGACGATCCGCTCCTGCTTTTTGCGAGCCCGCCCGAGGCTCTTGCGTAGGGCTCGCCGCGCGTCGGCGACGAGGGCCTCGCGATCGAGCGGACCGTAGGCAGCCTCGAGGGCGGCCGAGATCGGAAACTCTCCCTCGCCCCCCCGCCACCGCGCCGGCTCCCCCTCCCCCGCCTCCCGGGCCGGCGGCGGAGCGTAGGCCTCCCCGAGCGCCAGCCCCCGCCGCGGGAGCCGCTCGGGGCGGGCCGCCGCCAGGAGCAGGCCGTCGGCGTCCAGGAGGAGGAGGTTGCCCCGGCTGCCGAGGAGCTCGGCGATGAGGTGCGCCCCCCCCTCCCGGTGACCGAAGGAGAGCGCGACGACGCGATCGCCCTCGACCTGCTGCGCCAGGGAGACCAGCCGGCAGCCCTCGAGGGCCGCGCGCAGCTGCGCCTGGAAGGATGACGGCTCCCCCCGGGGCCGCTCCTGCACCACGCCGAGGCGAGCCCGGGGGTGCGCCACCTCGATCAGCAGATCGTCCTGGGCCCCGGGTCCCTTCAGGCGCAGGACCACCGAGGTGCCGGTCGGCGTCCAGACCTTCGTGGCCCGCCGCTCGACGAGGGGCTGCAGCTCGTGGAGGAGGGGCGCGACTTCCGCGGGGCGCAGGGACATCGCCGTCCTCGCTTCAGGAGGCGTAGCGAAGGTTGTGGAGGAAGGTCTCGATCCGCTTCCGGTTGCGCCGCAGCACCCAGCCCGCCCAGCCCAGCGCCACGACGGCCCCCACGCCCAGCGCGAGGAGCACCCGCCCGCCGGGGCCCTCGCCGACGGGGACCAGCGTCGAGAGGAGGCCCGCGCCCAGCCCGGGCACGAGCCCGAAGAGGGCGCTGCTCGCCACCGAGAGGCGATAGAGCACTCGGGCGTCGGCGCCGGTGTCGTCCACCCGCAGCCAGCCCGCCGTCACCCCGGTGCAGAGCGCGCCCAGGGTCACGGCGCGGAAGGCGATGCTGCGCGAGTCGCGGTGGGTGATCTCGAGGCCCGCGCCGACGGCGCCCCCGATGAAGCCCCGGACGACGTGGTCGGCGGCGGCCCGCGGGTTCTGCGGCACGGCCACCTGGCCGGAGAGGCGAAGCAGCCCCCCCTGGGTCTCGACCTCGTTCATCGTCCCCTTCTCGCGCTCTTCGGCCCCTTAACGCAACACGGCCCGCCGTAGGAGGGCGGGCCGTGCTGGAGTCGAAGACTCGAGCTCGAACTACTTCTTCTTGGCGGTCTTCTTCGCGGCCTTCTTCTTGGTGGCCTTCTTCTTCGCAGGCTTCTTGGCAGCCTTCTTGGCGACCTTCTTCTTGGCCTTCTTCTTCTTGGCCTTCTTCTTGGTGGCCTTCTTCTTGGCGACCTTCTTCTTGGCGGCCTTCTTCGCAGGCTTCTTGGCGGCCTTCTTAGCGACCTTCTTGGCGGCCTTCTTCTTGGTGGCCTTCTTCTTCGTGGCCTTCTTCTTCGTAGCCATGGAACCCTCCTTAAGAGTCCGTTCAGTGGTTGAAGACGTGATCGAGTATGGAGAAGCCCTACAAGTGAGTCAACACATTTTCTACTTAATTAAGTAAAAGTTAGTGCCATTGTTGGGCAAGAGATTGCCAGTTGCGTCTACCTTCAGCACACGCATTTCGCCCGCATTTTTGGCAGCCGAGGTGGTGATCGCCCCCGGCGGGCCGCCCCCCGGACGGACCCCGCGCTCGCGCCCGCCGACGCCCACGACGGAACGAAGAACGCCGCGCTCCCTCGAAAGTGAAGCGCGGCGCTCGTCGATGCGATCGCCCGTGATCGGGTCAGCTCGCTACTGGCACTGCCCCGGCAGACCCATGAGGCACATGGTCATGTCGAGGAGCGGATCACCGAGGACCACGCAGGTCTTCGCCGGGTTGGCGCAGATGCAGAAGGTGTCGATCGAGCAACCCTCGGCGCAGGTGCCCGGCAGGCCGAAGTCCGGCAGCGCGCCGGAGCACATCAGGCCGGTGTTGCAGTCGGCATCGGCGAGGCAGGTGGAGCCCACCCCACCACCACCGCCGGTGGAGGTGCAGGTGCAGCTCACGGTGTCGCAGATCTGCCCGGTGAGGGAGCAGTCGCTGGGGCAGGCGGTGCAGCCGCCGCCGCCGGAGCACTGGTGGCTGATGGCGTCGCAGGTCTGGCCCGCCGGGCAGGGGTTGCACTCGTTCACGCTGCCGGTGCAGCCGGAGTCGGTGCAGCCCAGGCGGCAAGAGGTGGTGGCCTGGTCGCAGAAGTAGGCCGAGCCGAGCGAGGCCTGGCACTGGGCGTCCGAGCAGCCCGGGTTGTCGACGCAGGAGCCGGCGTTGCAGATCTGGGTGGCCTCGCACTGGGCGTTGGTGGTGCAGGCCTCGCACTTGCCGCCCCGGCAGACCAGGCCGCCCTGGCAGTCGGCGTTGGTGGTGCAGGCGGTGACGCAGAGGCCGCCCCGGTCGGTGTCGCAGATGAAGCCGATGGCGCAGTCGGGCAGGCCCAGGCCGCACTCGGGGTGGCAGTAGCCGACGCCCGGGCCGACGCCGTCGTCGAGCATGTCGCACTTGGGGCCGTGGGTCGAAGCGGCGCAGAAGGCGTCGTTGAGGCAGCCCTCGCAGCGGGCGTCACCCAGGCTGTTGCACTGGTGGTCCCGGGGGCAGTCGGCGTTGGTGGCGCAGGGCGCGTTCACGTCCCAGGTGGCGCAGTTGCCGCCCGAGCAGATCTGGTCCACGGCGCAGTCGTTCACGGTGGTGCAGGGGCTCGAGGGGGCCTCGCAGTGCCCGGTCGCGCCGCAGGTCCAGCCGCCGCTGCAGTCGGCGTCGCTGCTGCAGCAGTCGGTGCAGGCCTCGCACTCCCCGGTGAGCATGTTGCAGCTGCCGCTCGGACACTCGTTGTCGGCGGTGCAGCCTCCACCCCCGGGGCTGCAGACGCCGCTCTCGCAGACCGGGAAGGCCGGGTCGGTGCAATCGGAGTCGCTGGAGCAGATGCCGCCGCTGTCGGGGTTCCCGGCGTCGGGGTTGCCCACGCCCGGCGGGCAGGCCGTCATCAGGAACAGGGCCGAGAGGGCCAGAATCGGGCGCAGGAACGAAACACTCAGAGACTTCATGGTGGCGACCTCTATCTCGCTTGGGATTTCGCTCGGAAAGCCCCATCCTCCCCGAACCGATTATCGAGCCAGTATAGCGACTGCCCCTAGATACCGTCGAAAAACGCGGCTTACAACTCTCTCTCCGCCCGGCAGAGGACGGCCACGTGGACCTCGGCGGCACCGGCCGCGAGGAGCGCGCGGGTGGCCGCCCGGGCCGTGGCGCCGGTGGTGAGGACGTCGTCCACCAGCAGCAGCCGCGCTCCGGCGCGGGAGCGCAGGTCCCCGCCGGCCTCGAAGGCCCCCCGGACGTTCTCCCGGCGCCGGGCGATGCTCGCCCCCACCTGCCGGGTCGGCGGCCCCCGGCGGACGAGGGCCCGGGAGAGGAGGGGCCGGTCCAGGCAAAGGGCCGCCTCGAGGGCCAGCGAGGCGGCGAGATCGAAGCCCCGCTGCCGGTAGTGCGCCGGGTGCCCCGGGAGGCCCACCACCGCGTCGACCTCCGGTGACGCGAGGCGGAGGCTCCCCCCCAGCAGCCGCACCAACCCGGGGATGGCCTCGGCCCGCGGCTGGAACTTGCAGGCATGGAGGGCCTCCAGGAGGGGTCCGCCGTAGAGCAGGCCGGCCCGCAGGCTCGTCCAGGGAGGCGGCTCGAGGCGGCAGGCCAGGCAGGCACGCCCACCCTCGACCCGCGCGCCGCAGGCGACGCAGTCGTGTGGGGAGGGAGCCTCGAGGAAGGACCGGCAGTCGGGGCAGAGGAGCCGGCCACCCGGACTGCCGTCGTCCTCGAAGAGCCGGTCGCAGGCCTGGCAGTGGAGGGGGAAGAGGAGGGAGAGGGTGGTTTCGAGGAGCATGGGTCCCGGGAGAGCAAGAGTCGAGCCAGGGGACTCCCCTGCCCACCCCGTGCACGTACACGTACACGTACCCGTACACGGATTCTCCCGGGTGTCCGGATTCCGACCATCGATACCCAGGAAAGACCGTGCACGTGGACGTGGACGTGTACGTTCACGGTGGGCACCGAGGCACTCGAACTACTTGTGGTAAGGCTCCCCCTTCAAAATCGTCGCCGCCCGATACAACTGCTCCAGCAGCACGACCTTCGCCAGGCGATGGGGCAAGGTCATCGGCCCCAGGGCCAGCAGCTCGTCGGCCGCGGCCTTCACCTCGGGGGAGAGACCCTCGTCCCCGCCGATGACCAGGATCACGTCCCTCCCCTCCCGCCGCCAGGCCTCGAGGCGGCGGGCGAAGGCGACCGAGTCATGGCTCTGACCCTCGGCATCGAGGGCGACCAGGCGGGCCTTGCCCAGGGCGGCGAGGATCCGCTCGCCCTCCTCCCGCATGGCCACGCCGGGCTCCCGCTTCCGCGAGGCGGGCAGCTCCACCAGCTCGAGGGAGAGGTAGTGCTTCAGGCGCTTCGCGTAGAGCGCCGTCGCCGCTTCGAAGGGACCGGCGGACCTCTTGCCGATCGAGATGAGGCGCAGCTTCAAAAGGCCGGGCGCGGCGGGGCGCCGGGGATGCTCACCCGGCGGGCGTCGGCCCAGAGCCCGTCGAGGTCGTAGTGGTAGCGCGCCTCCTCGTGGAAGACGTGCACCACCACCTCGCCCAGATCGATCAGCACCCAGCGGGAGCCGGTGGCCCCCTCGGTGCCCAGCGGACGGTGCCCCTCCTTCTTCGCCTTGCGCTCGAGGGAGTCGGCGAGCGCCGAGACCTGCCGCTCGTTGCTGGCGGAGAGGAGGAGGAAGTAGTCGGCGTAGGCCGAGAGGCCGGTGGCATCGAGCAGCACCGGCTCGAGGGCCTTCTTGTCCAGGGCTTCCTGGGCCAGGACCAGGGCGAACTGCTCCACCTCCGGCTTCGCGACCTGCGGGTTCTCGACGGCCTCTGCTGCCATACCTCTTGCTCTCTCCTCTTCGGGCGCCTCGTTGGGTGACACCCGTGGCCCCCTTTTAGCCCCGAATCTGTCCCTCGCCTAGCACGACGAACTTCCGGGCCGTCAGCTCCTGCAGACCCATCGGGCCGTAGGCGTGCATCTTGGTGGTGGAGATGCCCATCTCGACGCCGAGGCCGAGCTCTCCGCCGTCGTTGAAGCGGGTGGAGGCGTTGACGATCACGCAGGAGGCGTCGACCTCGGAGAGCCAGCGCCCCTGCGCCTCCTCGTCCTCGGTGACGATGGCCTCGGTGTGGAAGGAGCCGTGGGCGTCGATGTGATCGAGGGCGGTGTCGAGGTCCGGGACCACGCGGACGGCGAGGACCAGATCGAGGAACTCGGCGTCCCAGTCCTCCTTCTCCGCGACGGTCACCTTGTCCGGCGAGTCGGGGCCGCCGAGGATCTCCAGGGCCCGGTCGTCGCAGCGCAGCTCGACCCCGGCCTCCATCAGCGCGTCGGCCATCCCCGGCAGGAAGGCCTCGGCGATCTCCTCGTGGACCAGGAGGGTCTCCGCCGCGTTGCAGACCCCGGGGCGCTGGGTCTTCGAGTTCAGCACGATGGCTCGCGCCTTCTCGAGATCGGCGGCGGCATCGACATAGACGTGGCAGACCCCCTTGAAGTGCTGGATCACCGGCACCCGGGCGTTCTCGACCACGAAGCGGATCAGGCCCTCGCCGCCGCGGGGGATGGCCAGATCGACCAGCCCGGTCAGGCGCAGGAGGGCGAGGATCGCGTCCCGGTCGGTCTCCGCCAGGAGGGTCACCGCGGAGCGGGGCAGGCCGACCTGGTAGAGGCCGGCGCCGATCGCCTTGGCGAGGGCGCGGTTCGACTCGATGGCCTCACTGCCGCCGCGCAGCACAACCGCGTTGCCCGAGCGGATGCAGAGGGCCGCCGCGTCGACGGTGACGTTGGGCCGGGCCTCGTAGATCATCGCGATGACCCCGAGGGGGATGCGCATCCGGGCGACCCGCAGCCCGTTGGGGCGCTCGGTCTCCTCCTCGAAGCGGCCCAGGGGATCGGGCAGGCCCGCGACCTCCCACACCCCGTCGGCGATGGCCTTCAGGCGCGCCTCGTCCAGGAGCAGGCGGTCGAGGAGGGCCCCCCGGGTCCCCCGCTGCTTGGCAGCCGCGAGGTCCGCCTCGTTCGCCGCGAGGATCTCGTCCTTCGCGGCGAGGATGGCCTTGGCGATCGCGTCGAGGGCCGCGGCCCGCTTCTCGCCGGTGGTGGTGCGCAGGGTCCGGGCCGCGGCGCGGGCCGCGAGGACCTGCCGCTCGACCTCGGTGACGAGCTCAGGAGAGATGTCCATGGCGGCGGTCTATCACAGCAGCACCAGCTCGTCCCGGTGCACCACCACCTCCAGGGTCTGGTAGCCCAGGAGGCGGGCGATCTCGGAGGTCTTCTGCCCCTGGATCTGGCGCACGGCCTCGGCGCCGTAGGTGGCGAGCCCCTGGGCGAAGACCTCGCCGTCGGGGCCGGCGAGCTCGACGACGTCGCCCTCGGCGAAGCTGCCCTCCACCGAGGTCACGCCGGCGGGCAGGAGGCTCTTGCCCCCGGTGGTGATGGCGCGCTTCGCGCCGCCGTCCACCACCAGGCGGCCCCGCGGCCGGGTGGCGTGAGCCAGCCAGCCCTTGCGGCCCGCGAGCCGGCTCGGCCGGGGCGGCACCAGGGTCCCGAGATCCTCCCCCTGGAGGATGCCCCCGAGGATCCCCGGGGTGCGGCCGGCGGCGATGACGGCGGGCACGCCCAGCTCGGCGGCCATGCGCGCCGCCTGGAGCTTGGTGCGCATCCCGCCGGTGCCCAGGGCGGTGGCGTGGGCCTTCCCGCCCGAGCCCTGGCGCAGCTGGGCGAAGCGCGGATCGTCCAGCTCGAGCAGGGAGATCCGCTCGGCGTCCTGGCTGTGGCGGGGGTCCCCGTCGTGGACGCCGTCCACGTCCGAGAGCAGCACCAGCAGGTCCGCCCCCACCAGGCCGACGCAGAGGGCGGCGAGCTGGTCGTTGTCCCCCACCCGCAGCTCCTCGGTGCCGACGGTGTCGTTCTCGTTCACGACCGGGACCAGCCCGGCCTTCAGCAGGCGGCCGAGGGTGTGCCGGGCGTTGAGGTAGCGCTTGCGGTCCCCGACGTCCTCGTGGGTGAGCAGCACCTGGGCGACCTGCAGATCGTGGCGGGCGAAGGCCCGGGCCCAGCGCTCCATCAGCCGCACCTGGCCGGCCGCCGCCGCGGCCTGGAGGGTCACCACGTCCCGGGGACGCCGGCGCAGGCCCAGGGGGGTCAGCCCCACCGCGATGGCCCCCGAGGAGACCAGCACCACCCGGCGCCGCCCGGCGTGGAGGCTAGCGATCTCCTCGGCCAGCCGGGCGACGGTGCGCCGGTGCAGCCCCGCGCCGTCCGAGAGGGTCGCCGAGCCGACCTTGACCACCACCCGCCGGGGGGAACCGATGATGCGCTTCCGCTCTGTGCTCACCCGGCGGAGCATGGCACGAGGGCGCGCGGCGGACCAAGACTCTCCCGCGGTCCCCCTCTCGCCAATCCCACGCCGGCGCGATAGGTGAGCGCTCTCGAGAAGAAGAGGAACCGGTCATCAAAGACATCCACGGAAACACCCGGGGCCTGAAGCCCAGCCAGCAGAAGCGCCTCGAGGCGACCTACCGCCGCAAGGTCTCCCCCGAGGAGATCGTCAGCCCCGAGCTGGCCCGGCACCTCTGCGAGCTCTCCCGGGAGATCGGCCGCCAGGTCGGCGTGCTCCTCGACCGCCGCGGCGCCGTGGAGTCGGTGATCGTCGGAGACGCCCAGAAGATCGAGCTGCCGGACATCGGCCGCGCCCGGGCGGGGCAGGTGCGGCTGCGGGGCCTGCGCCTGGTCCACACCCACCTCAAGCCCTCGGTGCCCGACCGCGACGACCTCACCGACCTGGCGCTGCTGCGCCTGGATCTGGTGGCGGTGATCCACGCCGGGCCCGACGGACTCCCGGGCGCCTTCGCCTGGGCCCACCTCCTGCCCGACAACCCCGACGGCGACCTGTGGCGTATCGAGGAGCGGCGCTCGGTCCACGAGGGCCTGGACTGGCCGGCCGGCACCCAGATCCAGGACCTGGAGGATCAGCTCGCCTCGTCGGCCCGCCGCCTGCGCACCGTCGAGGGACAGGAGCGCGCCATCCTGGTGGGGGTCTGCTCCGAGGCCCGGCACGTGGGCCAGGCGCGCCTCGACGAGCTGGCCGAGCTGGCCCGCACGGCGGGGGTCGAGGTCGTCGACAGCCTGCTGCAGATGCGGCGCAAGGTGGATCCCAAGACCCTCATCGGCCGCGGCAAGCTCGAGGAGCTGAACCTGCGCGCCATGCAGCAGATGGTCGAGGTGATCCTCTTCGACCGCGACCTGGCGCCCTCCCAGGCCCGGGCGGTGGCCGACGTGACCTCGGTGAAGATCCTCGATCGCACCCAGCTGATCCTCGACATCTTCGCCCAGCGCGCGCAGAGCAACGAGGGCAAGATCCAGGTCGAGCTGGCCCAGCTGCGCTACACCATGCCGCGCCTCGCCGCCCGGGACGACTCGCTCTCCCGCCTCACCGGCGGCATCGGGGCGCGGGGCCCCGGCGAGACCAAGCTCGAGGTGGATCGCCGCCGCGTGCGCGATCGCATCGCCCGGCTGGAGAAGCAGCTCGAGGCCATCGCCACCTCCCGGGCGACCCGCCGCTCGCGGCGGGTGAGCCGGGACGTCCCCACGGTCGCCATCGTCGGCTACACCAACGCCGGCAAGAGCACGCTGCTGCGCTCCCTCACCAAGGCCGACGTGCTGGTCGAGGACAAGCTCTTCGCCACCCTCGACACCGCCAGCCGGCGGCTGCGCTTCCCGCAGGAGCGGGAGGTGGTGATGGTGGACACCGTCGGCTTCGTCCAGGATCTACCCCGCGCGCTCGAGGCGGCCTTCCGGGCCACCCTGGAGGAGATCGACGAGGCCGACCTCCTGCTGCAGGTGGTGGACGTCTCGGACGAGGACTACCTCGCCAAGATCGAGGCCGTGGAGCGGGTCCTCGACGACCTTGAGGCCGGGCAGCAGGCGCGGCTGCTGGTCTTCAACAAGGCCGACCGCCTGCCCCGCGAGAAGGCCGAGGCCATCGCCCGCCGCCACGAGGGCATCGCCATCAGCGCGCTGAAGCGAGAGGGCCTGCGGGAGCTGCTCGAGCACGCCGGCGGCATCCTCTTCCGGGAGGCCGAGGGGGAGCGCGCTCGCCTGGCGCTGGCGGATCTCCCGTAGTATCTCTTGCTCCATGGTCCAGCTGGCCACCTTCGCTCTCCTCGTGCAGGAGGGCGGCTTCGATCTCGACTTCCTGGAGCGCAACCGCCACATCATCTACCCGGCGGTGGGCGTGCTGGTGATCATCCTCCTGGGCGCCTCGGTCATCTCGGCCTGGCGCACGCCCAAGGTCGAGGGGGCCGAGAAGGCCCGCCTCAAGGGTGAGGTGATCCGGGCGATGCGCCAGAACATCGGCTGGATCACCGCGGCCGAGCTCGCCGAGCGGCTCGATGTCGACCTCGCCCTGGTGGTGCAGATCCTCACCGAGATGAAGGAAGAGGACGTGGTCGTCTCGGCGACGATCCAGAACCTGGTGAACTACCGCCTGCGCGGGATCTGAAGCTCAGTCGGGGAGCTTGATCTTCGGCTCCTCGGGGTGCGCCCGATAGAGCAGGAAGGTCTTGCCCAGGACCTGCACCAGCTCGGCGTCGCAGGCCTCGGCCAGCTTCGCGCCGACCACCTTCTGGTTCTCGGGCGCCTCGCGCACCCGCACCTTGATCAGCTCGTGATCGAGGAGCGCAACCTCGGCCGCCCGGATCACGCCCTCGGTGACCCCGGCCTGCCCGACCCGGACCACGGGCTCGAGGTGGTGTCCCAACCCACGCAGATGTCTTCTGGCCTTGCCGTTCATGCCTTCTTCTTCTTGGAGGGGATCTTGGCCCCGAGGGCCTTGGCCCTGGCCAGATACTGCTTCATCGAGTCCTTGTCACCGTAGGCCTTGGCGATCCGCGCCGCGTTGAGGAAGGCCACGCCGCACTCCGGGCCGAACTTCATCGCCCGGGTGATGAGCTCCAGGGCCTTGGGCTTCACCGCCTCCCGGTTCTCAGCGCTCACCACCGTCACCCAGGCGAGGTAGGCATAGGCCCCCGCGTCCCCCGGGTCCTGACCGATCCGCTGGTTGAGGGCGTCCCGCGCCTTCGCGTAGTCCTTCTGCGAGAGCATCTCCTCGAAGGGATCCCACTGCGCCGCCTCCTGCTGGGCGCTCTCCTCCTCGGCCTTCGCGCCGAGGTACTCCTTGCGCTTGGCCTCGGAGTCGAGGGCCTTGTAGGCGGCGGTGAGGCGGTCGAAGATCGTGCGGTAGTCCTGCTGCAGCGCCTCGGGCGCGTCGGGCACCCGGTCGGGGTGGAAGATGCGGATCCGCTTGTTGAAGGCGGCCTTCACCTCCTCGTCGGTGCAGCTCTGCTTCAGGCCGAGGACCGTGAAGTGATCGCCCTTCTCCACCCGGGCCATCATCTTGGCGGCCCGCTCCTCCTGCTCGCTCCAGTCCTTCGCCGGCTCGGGCGGCGGCGCCGGCGCGGCGGCCTCGGGCTGGACCTCGACCACCCCCGCGAAGGAGAGGAAGCGGCACTCGGCCAGGAGCAGGGCCAGGCGCAGGAGGGTCCCGCCAGAGTCACCCTCGGTCTGGGCGAGCTGGGCGGGAGAGTGGACTCCGTCGAAGAGGGGATAGAGCCGGGTCTCGGCGGGGCCGAGGCGAAGATCCTCCACCTTGCAGCCGGCGACGTTGGTCTTCATCGCCGGCGCCTCGAGCCTCGGACCGAGGCGCTCACGCACCTCGGCCTCGGTGATCAGCCGGGCGGCCTTCACCAGGAACTGGTAGGGGTTGCTGCCGAGCGGGAAGGCGTCCGGCGGGGGCGGCACGTCGCGCTGGACCAGAAAGCTCCCCTCACAGAGCTGGAGGATCTCGAGGTAGACCTCACTGGCCCAGGCCGCGAGGTGCTGGAAGCCGGTCCCGGGATCCATCAAGCCCTGGGCGAAGAGCGCGGCGGTGAAGCTGCCCCCGAAGTTCGACGCCCCCGCCTCGGCCTGCTGCTTCTGGGCCTCGGCCAGGTGCCCCTTCTCCACCAGCCACTCCCCCAGCGCGGTGAGCTCGCTGTCGACGTGCTCGGGCTTGCCCTTCTTGTAGTGGACCACCGAGACGCCCCCGGGGCCGACGAACTCCACCCGGGCCGTGAGCTCCGTCGCGGCGATGGTGAAGGCGAGGCGCAGGGCCGAGGTCTGCGAGAGGTCGCCCTGATCGGGCAGCTCGAGCTCGGAGATCGGCTCGGGGGCGAGGACCGAGGGGTCGAAGGCCGCCGGGGGTGGGGCGTCCGGGGCGAGGGCGGAGGGATCGAAGACGGCCCCCGGCGAGGGATCCGGCGCGAGGGCGGAGGGATCCAGGGCGGCCCCCGGGGAGGGCGCGAGGGAGGAGGGATCCAGAGCCACCGCGGCCGCGGCGACCTGCTGCTCGACGTCGGTGACCTGGATGGTCAGCCCGGGGGGCGGCGGGAGCCGATCGACGTCGGCGGGATCGACCCCCCACCACTCGGTGTCGAGGACCTCGCGCAGCTCGGGGAAGCGGCCGATCTGGACGAAGTTCTCGCCGTCCGCCGAGGCCTGGAGCTGCCCCTTGAAGAGCTTCTGCGGGATCAGGAGCTCCAGGGTGGAGGCCTGCAGCGGCCCCCAGCGCTTACCCTCGTCGTTGCGGATCCAGTATTGCTGCGGGGTGACCTCGTCCATGGCTCTCGTGGCGAAAAGGTAGCACGCAACCCGAATCAGCGGCCATCGCCGGCCGCGGGCGGCGGCGGCTCTCGCGGCGCGTCGAGGGACTCGAGCCGGCGCTGGATCCGCTGCCGCTGGGCCCCCCGGGTCCGCTCCAGCGCCTGCTCGTAGGCCTCCGCGGCCTCCGCCGGGCGCCCGAGCTCTCGCAGGAGATCGCCCATGGCGATCGGCGCCGCCGCGCTCTCCTCGTTCTGCCGGGCGGCGAGGCGATAGGCCTCCAGCGCCCGCTCGGGCTCCCCCTGCCGGGCGAGGAGCTGGCCCCGGAGCAGGTGGTAGGTCGCCCGCTGGCCGCGTCCGCGCAGGCCGGAGGCCCGGGCGAGCGCCTCGTCGGCGCCCTCGAGGTCCCCGGTGGTCAGCAGCAGGCGGGTCAGCTCGAGGGAGAGGGTCGGGTCGCCGGGGAGCCGGGCGAGGCCCTGCTGCAGCACGGCGCCCGCGGCGGCCAGATCGTTCTGGCCTCGATGGATCCGGGCCAGCAGGAGGGGTCCGCGGGGATCGAGGGGCGCGAGGGCCTGGAGCCGGGTGGCGAGCTCGAGGGCCCGCTCCGCTTCGCCCTCGCTCCGCGCCGCGGTGGCCGCCAGCGCCAGCAGATCCGCCGAGTCGGGCCAAACCTCCAGGGAGCGGGTCGCGATCTCCAGGAGATCGGCCCACCGCTCGCGCCGGGCGAGGTAGTTCGCCAGCTCGGTCCGGGCGCGCTCCTCCTCGGGCAGCGCCCGCGCCAGGTCCTCGAGGGCCGGGAAGCTGCGCTCGGCGCTGGCGAGCACCGAGGGGATCGGGTGACCCCAGCGCGCCGCGAGGCGGTACTCGAGCAGCGCCTGCTCCCGCTGGCCGGCCCGGGTCAGGAGGATCGCCGCCAGGAGGTGGGCGAGGGGCTCGGTGGGCGAGAGGTACATTGCCCGGCTGACCCAGCGCATCGCGGCGACCTCCTCGCCTCGCTCGGCGAGGGTGCGGGCGGCCACGAGCGCGACCATGTGATCGGTGGGGTGGCGCCGCTGCGCCTCCCGGGCCCGCTCGAGGAAGACCGGCGTCTCGAGCTCCCCCTCCTGGAGCGCGGCGAGGTCCGCGTCGGCGAGCCCGCGGGAGGCCAGGCCCAGGCCCGCGGCCCCGAGGAGGGCGACGCCGCCCAGGAGGGCGAGGGCCGGCAGCCGGCCGAGGCCGAGCTCCCGCTTCGTCGCCTCCTCGCCCTCCCCCCGCTGGCGGCCGCGACAGGCCAGGGTCAGGGCCAGGGTCGCCGGGATGGCCACCCCGCCGAAGACCGTGGAGAAGTCCGCGAGCTCGTGGACCCCCAGCGCCGCGAGGCCCGCCACCACGCCCGCGCCGCGGGGCGAGGCGACCACCCGGGCGCCCTGCACCAGGAGGAAGGCGAAGACGAGGACGAAGAGCGTCCCACCGATCAGGCCGAGCTCGGCGAGGGCCTGCACCGGCTGGCTCTCGGCGTGGGAGAAGGTGCCGACCCGGGCGATGGTCCGGTAGACGGGGAAGGTCAGCGCCCAGGCGCCCCGCCCCACCCCGGTGAGCCAGTGGCCCTGGATGAGCTCCCGGCCGTCCCGCCAGATCGCCAGGCGCATCTCCCCCGAGAGCGCCTCCTCCCCGCCGAGGGTCTGCAGCTCGGCGAGGACCGGCTCGAGGGCGAGGTAGGCGACGCCCGAGAGCACCGCGACCACCCCGACGAGGGCGAGCCCCAGCGGCCACCCCCGCGCCCGCAGCGGCCGCCGGTCCTCCGCGACGAGAGCCTCGCGCCCCCGGAGCCGGGCCTGCAGGAGGGCGAAGACCGCCAGCCCCACGGCCCACCCCACCATCCCGCCGCGCGAGAGGGTCAGCACGCAGGTGATGGAGACCCCCACGAAGACCGCACCCCAGAGCAGGGCGAGGGGCCGGGTGCGGGCGCCGAAGGCGAGCCCCAGGCACAGGGGGGCCAGCAGCCCCAGCAGCGCCGCCAGGTGGTTGGGGTTGACGAAGCTCGCGAAGAGGAAGCCCCGGGGCGGCACCGGGAAGACACCGTAGATGAGCTCGAGGCGGGCGAGCTTCTGACCGAAGGCCAGCACCACCAGCAGCGCGGCGAGCGCACCCAGGTAGAGCGCGATCCGCCGGCGGCCGTGGCGCGAGCGCGCGAGCTGGGTCACCACGAGGAAGAGGAGGAAGAAGGTCGCGTGGCGCGCGACCTCCAGCGCCGTCGCGGCCGGGTCGAGGGAGACCGGGCGCCAGGCGGGCCAGGCGCCGAGGTCGCCCAGGGAGTAGGCCAGGAGCTCGGCCGAGCGCGGCGCCAGCAGCTCCAGCAGGGCTGGCGGCAGCGGCAGGAGCTGCAGGGCCTCCAGCCCCAGGAGCAGGCCCAGCCCGAGGGTCGCCCAGCGCGGCAGGACGAGGCGCCCTCCCCCGCGCAGCGCGAGGAGCAGGCCAGCGGCCGCGAGCCCGACCCCGAGCAGCTCCAGCGCCGTCGCCCAGAGGTGCACCGAGCCGAGGGCGAGGGGGGCGAGGAAGAGGGTCAGGACGACGGCGCCCTCGGAGACGCGGGCGAAGGGACCCCGGGGTCCTCGCGCCCGCGACCGGCGCTGACGACGCCCGGTCTCGGCGGCGGGATCCCTGCGGCTCGAGGTCGACTCGCTCATCGCGGCCCAGCCTACCGGGCGCTGGCTTTTGGGTCGATCGATGATAGGGCTGACCGGCCATGAAACTCGCCGTCGTCGGAACCGGATACGTGGGCCTCGTCGCTGGCACCTGTCTCTCGGAGACGGGTCATGACGTGGTCTGCATCGACATCGATGCCGCCCGCATCGCCCTGCTCGAGCAGGGTCAGATCCCCATCTACGAGCCCGGCCTCGAGGAGCTGGTCCGCCGCAACGCGAAGGCCGAGCGCCTGACCTTCTCCACCGATCCGGACGCCGTGCGGGGCGCCGAGGTGATCTTCGTCGCCGTGCAGACCCCCCAGGACGAGGACGGCTCGGCCGACCTCACCCACATGCTCGAGGCCGTCCGCGACATCCTCGGCCGCTGCCGGGACGACGCCATCCTGGTGCTCAAGAGCACGGTGCCGGTGGGCAGCGCCGACCGGGTCTGGGAGCTGGTGCACGAGCTGCGGGGCCCCGACACGAAGGTCGAGGTCGCCAGCAACCCCGAGTTCCTCAAGGAGGGCGCGGCGGTCGACGACTTCCAGCGGCCGGATCGGGTGGTCATCGGCCACCGGACCGAGCGGACCCGGCAGGTGATGGGCGACCTCTACGCCCCCTTCGTCCGCACCGAGAACCCGATCCTCTTCATGGACCACCGCAGCGCCGAGCTGACCAAGTACGCCTCGAACGCGATGCTGGCCACCCGGATCTCCTTCATGAACGGCGTGGCCCTCCTCTGCGAGGCCACCGGCGCCGACGTGGATCTGGTCCGCAAGGCCGTGGGCGCCGACTCCCGCATCGGCTACCCCTTCCTCTTCCCCGGGGTGGGCTACGGGGGCAGCTGCTTCCCCAAGGACGTGCAGGCCCTCCTCCACACCTCCAAGGTCCACGGCGTCGAGCTGCCGATCCTGCAGGCCGCCGAGGACGTGAACGTCCGGATGCGGCTGCTCCTCCTCCGGAAGGCGAAGCAGCACTTCGGGGAGCTGAAGGGCCGCAAGGTCGCGGTCTGGGGCCTGGCCTTCAAGCCCAAGACCGACGACGTCCGCGAGGCGCCGGCCCTCTACCTGATCCGGGCGCTGGTCGAGGCGGGCGCGAAGGTCGAGGCCTTCGATCCGGCGGGCACCGTGAACGCGAAGCGGGCGCTCGCCGATCTCGGCGAGGCCGTGACCTACCACGAGCGCAACTACGACTGCCTCGAGGGCGCCGAGGCCCTCTTCCTCATGACCGAGTGGAACGCCTTCCGCCGGCCCGACTTCGAGCGCATCCGGTCGCTGATGGCCACCCCGGTGGTCTTCGACGGTCGGAACATCTACAACCGCGAGCGGCTGCTCGAGCAGGGCTTCGTCTACCACGGCGTGGGGCGCTGACATGATGCGACGTCTTTCCTTCCTCCTTTCGATCCTCGCCCTCACGGCCCTCGGCCTCGCCGCCGCGGGCTGCACTCACCCCTGCCTGAAGCTGGCCGAGCAGATCTGCGAGTGCGAGCCGGGGGAGATCGAGAAGGAGGCCTGCGAGCGCGAGATGAAGTCGGCCTACGACAGCGCCCGGGTGAACGAGCTGAAGGCGCAGGCCGACACCTGCACCGAGCTCCTCGACACCTGCGACTGCACCCGGCTGGACACCGAGGAGGGGCGCCAGGCCTGCGGCCTCGCCCGGACGCCATGAGCGCGCACCGCCCCAAGCTCTCCGTGGTCATGCCGGCCTACAACGAGCTGGCCACCATCGACGAGATCCTCGAGCGCGTCGCCGCGGTGCCCATCGAGAAGGAGATCATCGTCGTCGACGACGGCTCCACCGACGGCACCCGGGACCACCTGAAGGAGCTCGAGGAGCGCTGGTCCGGCGAGGAGCACCCCCACGCCACCCTCCGGGTCTTCCTGCAGCCGCAGAACGGCGGCAAGGGCAAGGCCTTGCGAACCGGCTTCGCCCACGCCCGCGGCGAGGTGACCATCGTCCAGGACGCCGACCTCGAGTACGACCCGGACGACTACCCGAAGGTGGTCGGCCCGATCCTCGAGGGCCGGGCGGAGGTGGTCTACGGCAGCCGCTACGCCGACATCGGCCCGCGCGACCTCCTGGACTGGCACACCTTCGGCAACCAGCTCCTCACCTGGTCGAGCAACCTGCTCACCGGGCTGCGCCTCTCCGACATGGAGACCTGCTACAAGGCGTTCCGCACCGAGCTGCTCCAGTCCCTCGACCTGCGCGAGGATCGCTTCGGCTTCGAGCCGGAGGTCACCGCCCAGCTCGCCCGCCGCGGCGTGCGCCCGATGGAGGTCGGGATCGCCTACGAGAGCCGGGGCTGGGACGAGGGCAAGAAGATCGGCTGGAAGGACGGCGTCGAGGCCTACCGGGTGATGCTCACTCAGGCGTTCGACCGGCTGCGCTCCCGGTAGTAGTCCAGGGTGCGGGAGAGCCCCTCGATGAGGGGCACCTTCGGCTCCCAGCCGAGCACCTGCTTCGCGCGGGTGATGTCCGGGCAGCGCACCTTCGGATCGCCGGTGGGCAGCTCGCTGTAGACCAGGGGCAGCCGGGTGCTGGCGATCGACTGGAGGGTCTCGGCGAGGGAGAGCATGGAGTGCTCCTCCGGGTTGCCGATGTTCACCGGCAGCACCTCGCTGGAGTAGAGGAGGCGCTCGATGCCGTCGACCTGATCCTCGATGTAGCAGAAGGAGCGGGTCTGGCGGCCGTCGCCGAAGACGGTCAGGGGCTTGTCGGCGAGCACCTGGGAGATGAAGGCCGGCACCACCCGGCCGTCGCCCAGGCGCATGCGGGGGCCGTAGGTGTTGAAGATGCGATCGATGCGCGTCTCCAGGCCGTGGGTGCGGTGGTAGGCCATCACCAGCGCCTCGCCGAAGCGCTTGCCCTCGTCGTAGACCCCCCGCGGTCCGATGGTGTCGACGTTGCCGAGGTAGCTCTCCTTCTGCGGATGCTCCAGCGGATCGCCGTAGACCTCGGAGGTGGAGGCCTGGAGGAAGCGCGCCTTCTTCGCGACCGCGAGCCCCAGGGCGTTGTGGGTCCCCAGGGCGCCGACCTTCAGGGTCTGGATGGGCAGCTCCAGGTAGTCGATGGGGCTGGCCGGCGAGGCGAAGTTGAGGATGAAGTCCACCGGTCCGTCGATCTCGATGAAGCGCGTGATGTCGTGCTCGAGGAAGGTGAAGCGCTCGTTGCCCTCGTGGTGGGCGAGGTTGTCCGGGCTGCCGGTGATGAAGTTGTCGACCCCGATGACCTCGTGGCCCCGCTCGAGGAAGCGATCGACCAGGTGGGATCCGATGAATCCGGCGGCTCCGAGGATGACGGTGCGAGGCATGGCTGTCCTTCTACCACCGGGAGGTGCCCAGGGTCCCCCCGGGGGGGTCGAGGCCCAGCGCCGCCATCGCGGTCGCGAAGACATCCTGGATCACGAGCCCCTCCAGGCGACCGCGGCCGGGGAGGGAGGGGTGCCGGGCCAGGTAGACCCCGTCCGGGTGGTGGTTCGCCCCGTCGGGGCCTGCGTCGTTCCCGGCCGTCCAGACCGAGTCACCCGGCGTGCCCAGGGCCCGCCAGCGCAGGTCGTCGAAGTAGACCAGCAGATCCGGCGGGTGCCCCTCGAGGGCCCGATAGAGCTCGCGCGGCCGGAGGACGCGGGTCCGGGCGGGCTCGCCGGAGGGTCCGGTGATCGCCTTCAGGCCCACCTCGATCCGCTCCAGGAGGGCGTCGGCCTCCTCGGGGGCGACGAGGCCCCCGGGCTGCCGGCCCCGGAGATTGAGGAGGATCCGGCCGCAGTAGCCGCCCTGGCCGACCGCCCGGCTCCGGCGCCAGTCGGGCCTCCCCGCCTCGTCGAAGGAGAGCAGGCCCTCCCGGCGCAGCCACTCGTTGATCCGCACGGCGCCCTCGAGGCGCTGGGCCCCGTGATCGCTGACCACCATCACCGCGCTCCGGGGGCCGGCCGCGTCCAGGCAGGCGGCGAGGTGCTCGTCCAGCCGGCGGTAGTAGCGCTCGATCCGCGCCTCGCCCTCTCCCCAGAAGACGTGGTGCATCCGGTCCACCCCGATCTCGACGATCACCGCCAGCGCCCAGGCCGGCTCCCGCAGCCAGCGGGTGAAGAGCCCGAAGCGCGCGTCGGTCATCGCGTGCACGGCGCGCTCGACCTCGTCGGGAGCGCGGGCGCGGAAGCCCTCGAGATCGAAGGCGTAGTCCTCCGGCAGCTCGTCCACGAGCGCGGGAGGGCTGGTGCAGGGCACGTCCCTCCCCGGGCAGAGGATCCCGCTGACCAGCCGGCCCCGGTGCCTCCCCGGCGCCGGCGGCGGCCAGGTCTGGGGGACGCCCACCACGATCGACTCGCGCCCGGCCTGCGAGGCCAGCTCCCAGAGGCGGGGCGCCCGCACGGTGCCGGCGTCGGGCAGGCCCACCTCACCGGGGCCCCAGCCCTGCCGGTGCCCGAAGCCGTAGAGGCCGAGCTCTCCGGGATCGCGGCCCGAGAACATGCAGGACCAGGCCGGGATGGTGATCGGTGGATCGCAGCTGCGCAGGGGGCCGAAGGAGCCCTCCTCCATCAGCCTCGCGAAGGTGGGCAGGCGCTCGCGCCAGCGCTCGAAGACCAGGCCCGGCGCCAGGCAGTCCAGGCCGACGATCAGGAGACGCGCTGGGGACGGGACGCTCGCCACCCTGCTGTTATAGGTTGGAATCGCGATGAGCGACCCCGGGAGAAACGCCTTCGCGCTGCGGACCCTGCTGGCCGAGCGGCTGCAGCCCGAGGAGGAGCGCCGCGCGCCGGCCGAGGCGTGGATCGAGCGCGCCTCCTCCGCCGGCCTCGAGCACGTGCTGGACTTCGCGCGGCGGGAGGGGGTGAAGCCGCTGCTGGCGAAGGACCTGCTCGCCGAGCCCGGGGATGGGCTCCCTCCGGCCCTCCGGGAGAGGCTGGAGCAGAGCCTGCGCCTGGCCCGCGGCCACCATCTGCAGCAGGCCCGGATGCTCCAGGAGGTGGGCGAGTGGCTCGACGCTGCGGACGTCCCGCACGTCGTCTTCAAGGGCCCCTCGCTGGCCCACCGCCTCTACCCCGAGCCGGCGACCCGGCAGGCCACCGATCTCGATCTGCTCGTCCCGCGCGACCGTCGCGACGAGGTCCTCCGGGGCTTCGCTTCCCGGGGCTACACCATCCACCGCGCGGCCGAGCGCGACAGCCACGAGTGTGACGTCCTCGGCCCCGCCGGCGCCATCGATCTGCACTGGGATCTCTTACGGCCGGGCCGGCTCCGCTTCGATCTGGCTGCCCGCGTCCTCACGAAGAGGGTCCGGCGCGGGGCCCTCTGGGTGCCGCGCGACGCCGACCTCCTCCTCCTGGCCCTGATCCACCCGGCGATCACCGAGCACGTGACGGCCCGCCTCCTCAAGGCCGTGGACCTGGATCTCGCCCTGCGCCTCCTCGCCCCCGCCTGGGGGGAGACCCTCGAGACCCTCGGGCGCCTGGGCCTGCGAACGGCCGCCTGGGCCCAGCTGACCTGGACCCGGAGCTTCTTCGCCTCCCCGCTCCCCCTCGAGGTCGAGCGCACCCTGGAGCCGCCCGGCTGGCAGGCCCGCTACCTGCGGACCTGGCTCAACCGCGATCCGGCGGCGCAGTACCCCGAGCACCGTCACCTGGTGAGGGCTGGCTTCAGCCTCGCGCTCCACGACAGCCCCCTGGACGTCATGCGGGCGCTGGGGAGCTACGCGGGCTCTCCGGCGGGGTGGTTCTCCCGGAACCACGCATAGGCCGAGGCGACCCCCTCCCGCAGCCCGATCCGGGCCTCCCACCCCAGCCCGCTCAGGCGCGAGACGTCCAGCAGCTTGCGGGGTGTCCCGTCGGGTCGCGAGGTGTCGTACTCCAGCGCCCCCCCGAAGCCGACGACCTCGGCGACGAGCGCGGCGAGCTCCGCGATGGAGATGTCCCGGCCGACCCCGACGTTGAGGATCTCGGGGGCGTCGTAGTGCTCCATCGCAAAGAGGCAGGCGTCCGCCAGGTCGTCCACGTGGAGGAACTCGCGCCGAGGCTTGCCCGTACCCCAGAGAGTCACGGCCTCGGCTCCCCGCTCCTTCGCCTCGTGGAACTTGCGGATCAGCGCCGGCAGGACGTGGGAGGTCTCCAGGTCGAAGTTGTCCCCGGGACCGTAGAGGTTGGTGGGCATCAGGCAGATCCCGGCGAGGCCGTGCTGCCGGCGATAGGCCTGCACCATCTCGATGCCGGCGATCTTGGCCAGCGCGTAGGCCGAGTTCGTCGGCTCCAGCGGACCGGTGAGCAGGTATTCCTCCTTGATCGGCTGCGGCGAGAGCTTGGGGTAGATGCAGGAGGAGCCCAGGAAGAGGAGCTTCTTCGCGCCGTGCCGCCAGGCCGCGTCGATGACGTGGGTCTGGACGAGGAGGTTCTCCCGGATGAAGTCGGCCGGGTAGGTGGCGTTGGCGACGATCCCGCCGACCTTCGCCGCAGCGAGGAAGACGTACTCGGGCTGCTCCTCGGCGAAGAAGCGCTCCACCGCGGCGGCCTCGCTGAGGTCGAGCGCGTCGCGGCCCCGCAGGAGGAGCCGCTCGAAGCCCGCCGCCTCCAGCCGCCGCACGATGGCGGAGCCGACCAGCCCCCGGTGGCCGGCCACGAAGACCCGGGCGTCGCGCCTCACTCTGCGCCGCTCCTCGCCGTGACGATGTGGCCGGCGTCCCGGAGGGTCTTCTCCTGCCGCGCGAGCTCGAGGTCGTGATCGACCATCATCGCCACGAGCCCCTCGAGATCGACCTGCGGCTCCCAGCCCAGCGCCTCCCGGGCCTTCCGCGGGTCGCCCTGGAGGGCGTCGACCTCCGTGGGGCGCAGGTAGCGCGCGTCGAACTCCACGTGGTCGTCGAAGGAGAGCCCAAGGCGCGCAAAGACCTTGGCCGCAAACTCCCGGACGCTGTAGGAGCGCCCCGTCGCCACCACGAAGTCGCCGGCCGTGTCGTGCTGGAGCATCCGCCACATGGCCTCGACGTAGTCCCCGGCGAAGCCCCAGTCGCGCTTCGCGTCGAGGTTGCCCAGGTAGAGCTTCTCCTGCAGACCCAGGCTGATGCGGGTGGCCGCCCGGGTGATCTTGCGGGTGACGAAGGTCTCGCCGCGGCGGGGGCTCTCGTGGTTGAAGAGGATCCCGTTGGCGACGAAGAGGCCGTAGGCCTCGCGGTAGTTCACGCCGTACCAGAAGCCCGCGACCTTGCTCACCGCGTAGGGGCTGCGGGGATGGAAGGGGGTCGCCTCGCTCTGGGGGGGCGGCGTGGCGCCGAACATCTCGGAGGAGCCCGCCTGATAGAAGCGGAGCTCCTTCCCGGAGTGGTCGCGGTAGTCCCGGGCGGCCTCCAGCAGGCGCAGGGTGCCGGTGGCGTCCACGTCCGCGGTGTACTCGGGCTGATCGAAGGAGACCTTCACGTGGGACTGGGCGCCCAGGTTGTAGATCTCCTCGGGCTGCGACTTCTCGATCACCCGCCGGAGGTTCGTGCCGTCGGTGAGGTCACCGAAGTGGAGCACCAGGCGGACGTCCGGATCGTGCGGGTCCTGGTAGAGGTGGTCGATCCGCTCGGTGTTGAAGGTCGACGCCCGGCGGATGAGCCCGTGGACCTCGTAGCCCTTGGCCAGCAGGAGCTCGGCCAGATAGGAGCCGTCCTGCCCGGTGATCCCGGTGATCAGTGCGCGCTTGCTCAAGGTCAGCTCGCCTCGGTGGAGGTCTCGGCGTCCTCGCCGTAGTAGGCGCCGTAGTTGCGGTAGTAGCGGTAGTAGTAGCCGCCGTACTCGCGCCGCTCGACGTCGACCTGGTTGAGCACGACGCCGAGGATGCGGGCGTTCACGTCGAGGAGGCTCTCGGTGGTGCTGGCGAGCATCTCCCGGGTCGTGGCGTGCGCCTTGGCGATGACGATGACACCGTCGGAGGCGACCGCCAGCACCTTGGCGTCGGCCACCGCGGTCAGCGGCGGGGTGTCGAGGATGACGCGATCGAAGCGCTCCCCGAGCTGCTCGAGGATCCTGGCGAAGCGCTCCGTGTGCAGCAGCTCCGCCGGGTTGGGCGGGATGGGCCCGCAGGGCAGCACCTCGAGGCCCTCGACCTGGGTCTTCTGCAGCACGTCGTCGAGCTCGACGTCGCCCAGGATGAGGTTGGAGAGCCCCTGCTTGGCCTCGATGCCGAAGACCCGGTGCAGCCTTGGCCGGCGCATGTCCGTGTCGATCAGGCAGACCGTGCTCCCCCCCTGCGCCATCACCACCCCGAGGTCGACGACCGTCGTGGTCTTCCCCTCGCGCGGCCCGGCCGAGGTGACGACGATGCGGCGCAGCGGCTGCTCGGGCGACATGAAGAGGAGGTTGGTCCGGATGGCCCGGCAGGCCTCGGCCACGTGGCCGCGGGGGTTGGCGAGGAGGTAGAGCTCGACGGCGTCGTCCTTCGCGGCCGCGGCCCGCTCGGCGATGAGGGGGATGATGCCCAGGAAGGTCTGGCCCGTGTCGGCCTCGATGTCCTCCTTGGTCTTCACCGTGTTGTCGAGGAACTCGAGGAGGAAGGCCAGGGCGACCCCCAGCAGCAGTCCGAAGAGCGCCGCGATCGTGAGGGAGAAGGTGAGCCGCGGCTTGACCGGCCGCCAGGGCACGGTGGCCCGGTCGACGACCTGCACGTTGTTGGTCGTCTGCTCCCCGGAGAGCCCCGCCTCCTTGGAGCGGTTCACGATCATGCCGTAGATGCGCTCGAGGTTCTCCTTCTGGCGCAGCAGGCGGTTGTAGCCGATCTCCTTCTCGTTGAGCGCGAACGCCTCGCTCTTCTTGCGAGCCAGCTCCTTTGCCGTCCTCTGCTCGGCATCGCGCACGGTCTGGTACTCGTTGAGCGTGGCCCCGACGAGCTTCTGCACCTCCAGATCGAGCTCCCGCCGGGTGGAATCCACGGATCGCTGGGCCTCGATGAGCTTGGGGTGCTTGGCCCCGTAGCGCTCCTCCAGCCCCGCCTTGTCCTTGAGCAGCGCGAAGAGATCCCGCTTGAGCAGCTCCATGGTGGTGGAGCGCGCCACCTCGGGCAGCGCCCCGAGCTCCCCGCCCTCCTTGCGGATCGTCTCGATCCGCTGGGCCCGGGCCTCGAGCTCGATCCGGCGGGTGCGCAGCTGGGTGACCGCCTCGGAGAGATCGGCCAGCTCCTTGGAGACCATGTTCTGCCGGTCCTCGAGGGAGGAGGAGAGCATGTCGTTCTGCTTCCGGAACTCGAAGAGCGCGTTCTCGCTCTCTTCCAGCCGGGGCTTGATCTTCTCCATCTGCTCGTCGAGCCAGCTGAGGGCGTCCTCGGTGCCCGTCGTCCTGCGCTGGAGGTTCGCGTCCCGGTAGGTCTCGGCGACCGCCGTCGAGATCCGCGCTGCCCGCTCGGGATCACGGTCCTCGACGTTGATCCAGACCATCCAGGTCTCCTTCTCGGGGGAGACCGTGACCACGCTGCGCAGGATGCCCACCGCGTCCGAGGCAGCCCGAGCCTCGGCCCGCTTCGCCTCGTCCGTGATGGAGGTTAGCCCCAGGAAGTCGTCGTCTTGGTCCAGACCGAGGCGCTCGACGACCTGACTCAAGATCGCCCGGCTGGAGATGATCGTGTTCTGGGTGCCGTAGAAGTACTGCATCGACCAGTAGCTGGTCGAACCGATGTCCACCACGTCCCGCACCCCCTCGAGCACCTGGGGAGCCCGGGGGTTGATCACGATCGAGGTCGAGGCCCGGTAGATCCGCGGTTGCCGCACCAGCCAGAGGGCGGTGAGCCCCACGACCACCACGAAGGCGGCCAGGATCCACCAGAAGCGCTTCCGGAGGACCGAGAGGTACACCCGGGGATCGAAGTGCGGCTCCGGAGCAAACTCCGGGGGTGCGACGTGAACCTCGCTGGGTGGGGCACTCAAGGGGAACTCCTGGGAACGGCTCGGGTCATGCTATGGCCCCCACCGGCCCCCGGCAAGGAATCGCCCGCACCTCAGGTAGCCTCTGCCGCGGCCTCTGGCTTCGGCACGTCCTCCGCCTCCGAAGGAGGCACCACGTACTCCGGAATCAGGCGCTTGAGCCCCTCCCGGACACCCTCCCCCTCCTTCTCGATGGCCACCGCGATCAGCTCGGCGAGGCGAGCGCCGAGGTCGTCCCAGGTCCGCTCCCGGGTCCGCCCGATGAAGATCTTCGGGTGCCGGGTCTTCTCCGCCTGCTCTTCGTCCACCGAGAGCTCCTCGAAGAGCTTCTCTCCCGGGCGCATCCCGGTGAAGGCGATCTCGATGTCCTCACCCGGGGTGAGGCCAGAGAGGGTGATCAGGTCACGGGCCACATCGACGATCTTCACCGGCTCGCCCATGTCGAGGATGAAGATCTCTCCTCCCTCCCCCATCGCCCCGGCCTGGAGGATCAGCTGACAGGCCTCGGGGATGGTCATGAAGTAGCGCATCATCTCGGGGTGGGTCACCGTGACCGGCCCCCCGGCCGCGATCTGCTCCTTGAAGATCGGGATGACGCTCCCCGCCGACCCGAGGACGTTCCCGAAGCGCACCGCCACGAAGTGGGTCGAGCTGCGCCGGGCGAGGCACTGGACGTAGAGCTCCGCCGCGCGCTTGGTCGCCCCCATCACCGAGGTGGGGTTCACGGCCTTGTCGGTGGAGACGAGCACGAAGGTGCCGACCCCGTACGCGTCGGCCAGGTCGGCGACGCAGCGGGTCCCCCCGAGGTTGTTCTTCACCGCCTCTCCGGGGTTCCACTCCATCATCGGCACGTGCTTGTGAGCGGCGGCGTGGAAGACCAGCCCCGGGGAGTGCTCCTCGAAGACCCGCTTCATCCGGGCGGCGTCGATGACGTCGGCGATGATCGGGACGACCTCCACCGCGCTCTCGGCGATCAGCTCCCGGTGGATGTTGAAGAGCGCGTTCTCGGCCTGCTCGACGAGGAGCAGCCGGGACGGCGCGAAGCGAGCGACCTGCCGGCAGAGCTCGGAGCCGATGCTGCCGCCCGCCCCGGTGACCATCACCACCCGGCCCTCGATGACGGCGGAGATCGAGGAGAGGTCCAGATCGACCGGCTCCCGGCCGAGGAGGTCCTCGATGGCCACCTCCCGGATCCGGGAGAGGTTCACCTTCCCGCCGACGATCTCGTAGATGCCGGGGATGATCTTGGTCTCCAGCCCCGCCTCCCGGCAGACCATGGTCAGGCGCCGGATGTCCTCACCGGAGGCGTTGGCGATGGCGATGAGAGCTTCGGTCGCCTCCAGATCGGCGGCGACCTCGGCGATGTCCGAGGTCGGACCGAGGACCGGGACCCCGTGGACCACGGTGCCCACCTTCACCGGATCGTCGTCGAGGAAGGCCACGGCCTCGATGCCCAGGTCCGGCCGGGCGGCGATCTCCCGGATCACCATCACCCCGGCCCGGCCTGCCCCGATGAGGAGGGTCCTCACCCTCGGGCGATCGCTGCGCTGCCGCCGCGAGCGCTCACCTCGCTCGGAGAAGATCCGGCGGATCACCCGAGCACCGACGACGCCCAGGAAGGCCATCACGAAGTCCATGGCCAGCACCCCCAGGGGGATCCGGACGAACTTCGCGTAGCCGGCGAAGGGCCCCAGGACCAGGCGCAGGGCCACGAGGATCCCCACCGAGAGAGTGACGGCCCAGAGGATCCGCGTCGCCTCCCGGATGCCGATGTAGCGCCAGGCGAAGCGCGGCACGCCGAAGGAGACGAGCACGAGGTACTGGAGGAGCACCACGTAGGGCCAGGTGAAGAAGAGCAGCTTCACCATCTCGAAGCGCGGCTCGAACTCGAAGCGGAAGTAGAAGGCCAGCCAGTAGGCGAGGGAGAGCACCGCGAAGTCCACGGCGACCTGCATTCCTCGCATGGCGAACTTGTTCATCGTCCTAGCTTCAGGCCGGGTGCTTCGCGATCACGTCCCGGACACCCTCGATGACCCGCTCGACGTCCTCGTCGCTCATCCGGGAGTAGATCGGCAGCGAGAGGGAGCGCCGGTAGCAGTCGAGGGCCACCGGGAGGTCCTCGGGTGCGAGACCGTAGGTCTCTCGATAGTAGGGGTGCAGGTGCAAGGGGATGAAGTGCACCGACACACCGATGCCGCGTGCCTCGAGCTCCTTGATGAACTGATCACGCCCGATCGAGAGGGCGCCGTCCATGAGCCGGATCACATAGAGGTGCCAGGGGTGGGGGCGATCCTCGTGGGTGGCGAGGAGCTCCAGGGCCGGCTCGGCCTCGAAGGCGGTGTGGTAGGCGGCGGCGATCTGCTGGCGGCGCTCGAGGAGCTCGTCCGCGCGCTTCAGCTGCACGAGCCCCAGCGCCGCGGCGATGTCCCCCAGGTTGTACTTGAAGCCCGGCGCGACGATCTCGTAGTACCAGTTGCCGTCGGCCCGGTAGCGCTTCCAGGCGTCCTTGGAGATCCCGTGGAGGCGCATCACCCGCATCCGGTCTGCCAGGGCCTCGTCGGCGCAGGTCGCCATGCCACCCTCGCCGGTCGTGAGGGTCTTGGTGGCGTAGAAGGAGAAGCAGGTGACGTCGCCGATGCTGCCGATCTTCCGCCCCTTGTAGGCCGCCGGGTAGGCGTGAGCCGCATCCTCGATGACCTTGAGGCCGTGCTCCCGGGCCGTGGCCAGGATGGGATCGAGGTCGGCCGCCTGCCCGGCGAAGTGCACCGGGATGATGGCCTTCGTCCGCGCCGTGACCGCCGCCGCGACCGCCTCGGGGTCGATCTGCTGGTCTCCCGCCAGGACGTCCACCAGCACGGGCTTCGCCCCCAGGTAGCGCACCACCTCCGCCGTGGCGGCGAAGGTGAGGGTCGGGACGATGACCTCGTCCCCTTCGCCGACCCCGATGGCCTCGAGGGCCAGGTGCATGGCGGCGGTGCAGGAGTTCACCGCCACGGCCTGCTTCGCGTCGACCGCCTCGCCGAAGGCCGCCTCGAAGGCGTGGGCCTTCGGCCCGGTGGTGATCCACCCGGAGCGCAGGGTGTCGACGACCTCGGCGATCTCCTCCTCGCCGATGTCCGGAAGATGGAAAGGGATCCGCTGGCTCACTTGTTCACCACCGCCCTCAGGGTTCGCAGGATCAGCTCCAGGTCACCGGCGAGGGAGTGCTCCTCCAGGTACTCGCGGTAGAGCTCGATCTTCTTCGGCAGCACCTCCTCGAGGTAGGCCGCCTCGGGGTCCTCGGCCGCAGCGAGCACCTCCTCCTCGTTGCGGTAGGTGATCGCCGCCTCGTCCGTGATGCCGGGCCGCAGGGAGAGGATCTCGTCGTAGGCCTCCCGGTAGGCCTCGGCATAGCGGGGCGCCTCGGGGCGAGGCCCGACCATGCTCATCTCCCCGACGAGCACGTTCCAGAGCTGCGGCAGCTCGTCGAGCTTGGTCTTCCGCAGCAGGCGGCCCAGGCGCGTGATCCGGGGATCCCCCCCGGCGGTGACCGCCGCGCCGGCCCGGTCGGCGCCGGTGACCATGGTCCGGAACTTCCACACCTTGAAGCGCGACCAGCCCCGCCCGACGCGCTCGTGACCGTAGAAGGCCGGCCCGGGTGAGTCCAGCTTCACCGCCACCGAGAGGAGGAGGAGCAGCGGCCAGAGCGCAGCCAGACCGCCGCCCGCGAGGGCCAGGTCCAGGAGCCGCTTGGCCTTCTCCTCCTGCTGGTTCATCTGCGGCTAGATGTACCCCAATTCCCGGAGGAGCGAACCTTCGTGACCCAGCACCGCCTCCACCTCCTCGGGCGCGAGCCGCTCCTGCCACTTCTCCAGGTTCGAGGAGGTCACCGTGCGCTCGAGGTGCGCCTCGACGGCCAGCGAGGGCGGCAGGTCGAGGAAGGCGAGGAGCCGCGCCGCCTCCCCGGCCGGATCGGCGATCAGGGCCTCGTAGCGCAGCTCGGTGAAGCAGTCGGGGGGCAGCCGCGCCAGGCCCGCGCGGGCCTCCTCCACGGAGCGCACCCACTGGCGGGCGCAGACCTCCAGGAGGGGGAGCCGGCGGACGTCGTCGTCGATCCCCTCCCAGCGCGGCCCCCAGGTCCCCACGGCCCCCTCCCGCAGCCCGAGCTTCCGCTCCGCGTAGGCCCGGACGTACTGCAGCCCGTAGGTGGGGACCGCCCGCAAGGGGAAGGCCCGCAGCTTCTCGGTCACCGCCCGCAGGTCCATCGGCGCCTGCCACATGCGCCGCGACGACTCGGCCACCGCCCGCCCGTCGCGCACGAGGTGGATGATCTGGCAGTCCGGGAAGACCGCCCGGACGAACTCGGGCCGCAGCGTGTTGCCTACGGTCTTCTCGACCAGGCGGTCGTGGCCCGGCTCGAGGAAGCGCCCGAGGGCGCGCTGGATGAAGGCCCGGGTGCGAGGGTCCGCCTGGTCCGGGCGCAGCTGGTCGTGGGGGATCCCGTAGTGGCCGAACTTCCAGATGAAGTTCACGTCCCAGGGCACCATCGAGACCCGCGGGTGCGCGGCGAGGATGCCACGGACCATCTTGGTGCCGGAGCGGGCCGCGCCCAGGATGATGATGGGCCTCTCCAGCCGCCTCAAGACGCACCCCCCACCAGGACCTCCAGGTAGCGCTCGAGGGCGGCCTCCCGGCTGTAGGTCCCCACCGCGAGCTCCCGTGCACGCTGCCCGGCCGCCGCGCGCCCCGCGGAGTCGTCCCGCTGGCCGAGGATGGCCTCGACCAGCCCCTCGGTGTCACCCGGCGCGAGCACCACCCCGACCTCCTCCTCCTCGACGACGCGCGCTATCTCCCCCGAGGCCGCTCCCTGGTAGAGGACCGGCCGCCCGGCCGCGAAGACCCCGTAGGCCTTGCTCGGCACGACCAGGCCCTCGAAGCCGGGCCGCAGGCTGATGTAGTGGACGTCGCCCATCGAGAGGCTCTCCGAGAGGCGCTCGATCGGCTGGTAGCCCATGACCCGCAGGTGGGGCAGTCGCCGGGCGGCGGCCTCGACCTCGCGCTTTCGGGCGCCCTCCCCGGCGAAGACGAAGGAGACCCCGGCCTCCGGCCCGATGCGCTCGGCGGCGCCGAGCACCTCCTCGAAGGAGTGCGCCACGCCCAGGTTGCCCGAGTACATGACGACGAACTCGTCCTGCAGCCCGAGGGAGGCCCGAAGCCCGTTGTCACCCACCGCGACGGGCCTCACCGCCTCGGTGTCGGACCAGTTGTGAATGACGTGCACCCGCCCGGGATCGACGCCCATCGCGGCCATCCGGTCGGCCATGCAGCGGCCGATGACGATGACCGCTCGAGCGCCCCGGAGCGTCCGACCCGCGAGGGCCTCGAGGCCGCGGGTGAGGACGCTCCGACGGGGGAGCACCCCGGCCTCGGTGGCCACGTGCGGATAGAGGTCCATCACGATGCAGGCGTAGGGCTGCCCTCGGGTCAGGCCGAGCGCCCCACCCCAGGCGCCGAAGAGCGGTGGCTGGGTCATGAAGACGTTGAGGTCGACGCCGCGGCCGAGGCCGGAGAGGGTGCTCGCCCCGAGGACGTAGCCGGCGTGGGTCATCGCCTTGGCCAGGCGGCCCTGCCCGAGGGCGGGGGTCGGGACCGTACGGAAGCTCAGCCCCTCCCGGTCCTCCCTCACCTCCCCGGGGCGATAGGCCCGGCCGGCGATGACGACCTCCACCGAGTGCCCTCGATCCGCCAGCACCGGGAGCAGGTCTCGGTAGAGCGGCGCGACCGGCTCGTAGGTGTTGAAGAAGCGTAGGCGCATGGGCTTCGGCCCTTCGCGGGCCGGGTCAGGCGGGCCGTACGGGTCGGTAGGTGAAGCCCCGATCGTCGAAGGCGATCCGCTCGAAGCCGTACTCGGCCATCAGCTCGTCGTAGCCCTCTCCGGTCCGGGCCAGGGAGATGAAGGACAGGCTCCGCATGGACTCCTTCATCCCCTCGAGGATCTCCCGCTCGGCGCCGTTGGTCGTGATGCTGACCCCATCGATGCGCTGGAGCCCGTGACTCGCCACGATGTTGTCGACCGTGTCGACGTCCATCTCGACTCGCCGGTAGTCCCGCATCCGGGCCTCGTCGTAGTCCTTCGAGCCCTCGGTGAAGTTGGTCGCCGGGTGGGCATCATCGACGAAGAGGACGATCTTCGTCGCCTCCTTCCACGCCCCGCAGTTGCTCACCCGCAGGCTCTCGATCCCCTGCGCCCGGGCCACCCGCTCGAGCTCCTGGGCGCTGCGGGGATCGGGCTCGATGACCACCACGCGGCCGGTGGAGCCCACGAGCAGGGCGAAGTGCATCGCCCGGGAGCGGCCCGAGTGGAGGGTGTCGGCGGGGGCGCCGATCTGCACCACCACGCTCCCCTCCCGGAGCAGGGAGTAGGGGGGGTGCCGCCGGCGCAGGCGCTGACCCACGCCGTACTTGAGCTCGAAGGGGACCCGGCGCAGCCCGGCGTTCACCACCCGGGTGAAGACCCGGTGCGGCAGCGCCTCATGGGACCAGAGGTGGCGCAACCAGATTCGCTGGCTCATCGTGGGTCCTCGCTCTCGGGTCGCGCTCGCACGCCGGCCATCCTATGTCCGCTTCGGGAAGCACGGAAGTCGTTCCCCGGCGGCCCCCGGGGCCCACGCTGGCGCATCGACTCCCGCACGCCTATCGGCTACGAACATCGGTGACCCCACGAGGGGCCCCTCTCCATGCTACCCAGCTTCCTGATCATCGGCGCCATGAAGTCCGCGACGACCTCGCTCTTCCGGGATCTGGGCTACAGCCCGGCGGTCTTCCTCCCCGAGGACAAGGAGCCGAACAGCCTGACCTCCGAGGCCGTCCTCTCCGGGGAGGGGAGGCGGGCCTACGAGGCCCTCTTCTCCGGCGCCACGGCCGGACAGCTCTGCGGTGAGGCCTCGACCGCCTACACCAAGCGGCCGGAGATCGATGGCGTGGCCGGGCGGGCTCACGCGCTCCTCGGACCGGAGCTGAAGCTGATCTACCTGGTGCGGGACCCCGTCGAGCGCATCATCAGCCACCACCACCACGACGTCGCCCGGGGCGTGGCCAGCCCCGACATCGACGCGGAGGTGC
Organism: Deltaproteobacteria bacterium; assembly: GCA_029210625.1. NCBI lineage: Bacteria > Pseudomonadati > Myxococcota > Myxococcia > Deltaproteobacteria bacterium. Next base: position 78,460 of record JARGFU010000012.1, read on the forward strand.
GCCGCCAGCCGCGCTACCTCGACATCTCCCGCTACGCGTATCAGCTCGAGCCCTGGATCGAGACCTTCGGCCGGGACCACCTGCTCATCCTTCGCTTCGAGGACTTCACCGCCCGGCGGCGGGAGGTGGTCGACGAGGTCTGCCGCTTCCTGGGCCTCCAGCCCTGTGGTCACCTCATCGACGCCGGGAAGACCTTCAACCCGGGAGACAACCGGCGCCCGACCACCGCCCTCTGGCGCCGGCTCGTGGGCCACCCTCTCTATCGACGGGGCCTGCGGCGCCTGCTGCCCTGGCAGGTGCGGGAGCGGCTGCGGCTCCGGCTGCTCCCGAAGGCCCCCGCCCGGCCCCCTCCCCCGCGCCCGGAGACCGTCGACTGGATCGTGGACGAGCTTCATGAGGACATGGAGGCCCTCGGACACCTGATGGGGAGCGCGGGCGCCGCGCCCTGGGAGCGGTGGCGGCAAGCGAGGAGCGAGAGCTAGACCATGCGAACGATCCTGACCACCGGCGGCGCCGGCTTCATCGGCTCCAACCTGGTCCACCATCTCCTCGGGCTCCCCGAGGCGCTGAAGGTGGTGAACCTGGACGCGCTCACCTACGCCGGCAGCCTGGAGAACCTCGCGGACCTGCCGGATCCCGCCCGCCACCTCTTCGTCGAGGGGTCGATCAACGATCGAGACCTGGTGGTCCGCCTCCTGGAGGAGCACGAGATCCGCACGGTCATCCACCTGGCGGCCGAGTCCCACGTGGACCGCTCGATCCTCGGGCCGGGGCAGTTCATCGAGACCAACCTGGTGGGCACCTTCACCCTCCTGGAGGCCTGCCGGGCCGTCTGGGCACCGGAAGGGACCTTCCCGGAGAACGTGCGCTTCCACCACGTCTCCACCGACGAGGTCTACGGAACCCTGGGACCGGACGATCCCGCCTTCCAGGAGACCACCCCCTACGCACCGAACTCCCCCTACGCCGCCTCGAAGGCCGGCAGCGACCACCTGGTCCGCGCCTACACCGAGACCTACGGCCTCCCCACGAGCCTCACCAACTGCTCGAACAACTACGGTCCCTATCAGTTCCCCGAGAAGCTGATCCCGGTGATCATCCTGAACTCCCTGCAGGGCAAGCCGCTACCGATCTACGGGGACGGCCTCCAGGTGCGGGACTGGCTCCACGTCACCGATCACTGCGAGGCCATCTGGAGGGTGGTCGAGGAGGGCGCGCCCGGCAGCACCTACAACGTCGGCGGCAAGGCAGAGGTCGCGAACATCGATCTCGTGCGCCGGATCTGTGCGATCCTCGACGAGAAGGTGCCGGACTCTCCGCACGCGCCCCACCAGCAGCTGATCACCTTCGTGAAGGACCGGCCGGGGCACGATCGCCGGTACGCCATGAACATCGAGAAGATCGAGGCCGAGCTCGGCTGGGCGCCCCGGGAGTCCCTCGACACGGGGTTGGAGAAGACCGTGCAGTGGTACCTCGACCACACCGACTGGCTGCGGGCCATCCACACCGCACCCGAGTTCCAGCAGTGGATGGACGAGAACTACCAGGACAGGAAGTGAGCAGACGATGAAGGGCATCATCCTGGCTGGCGGCCACGGCACGCGCCTCTACCCCCTGACTCACGCGGTCAGCAAGCAGCTCCTGCCGGTCTACGACAAGCCGATGATCTACTACCCCCTCTCGGTGCTGATGCTGGCGGGCATCCGGGAGATCCTGCTCATCTCGACCCCGCAGGACCTGCCGGCCTTCCGGCGCCTCCTGCTCGACGGGAAGCAGTGGGGCCTCGACATCAGCTACGCCGAGCAGGCCGAACCCAAGGGGCTCGCGGAGGCCTTCCTCATCGGCCGGGACTTCATCGGCGGCGAGCCGGTCTGCCTGATCCTGGGCGACAACATGTTCTACGGCACCGGCCTGCGCACGGCCGTGCAGGCCGCCGCCCGGCAGGAGAAGGGGGCGACCATCTTCGCCTACGCCGTCAACGATCCCGAGCGCTACGGGGTGGTGACCTTCGACGCGGACCTCCGGGCCACCGCCCTCGAGGAGAAGCCGGCGAAGCCGAAGTCGCGCTTCGCCGTGCCCGGCCTCTACTTCTACGACGACGACGTGGTCTCCATCGCCGAGAGCCTGGAGCCCTCGGCCCGGGGCGAGCTCGAGATCACCGACCTGAACCGCGTCTACCTCGAGCGAGGGGATCTGAAGGTCTCGATCCTCGGCCGGGGCATCGCCTGGCTGGACGCCGGCACCCACGAGTCCCTCCTCGAGTCGGCGCAGTTCGTCCAGGTGCTGCAGGCCCGCCAGGGCCTGATGATCGCCTGCCCCGAGGAGATCGCCTTCCGGCAGGGCTTCATCTCGAAGGCTCAGCTGCGCGAGCAGGCCGAGCTGATGAAGGGCAACGACTATGGCGCCTACCTGGCCGGCCTGCTGGCCGAGGAGCCCGGAACCGGAGGCCCTCCCCGATGAGCATCGACCAGCTCGCCCTCCTCGGGGGCGAACCCGCCTTCGCCGAGCCCAGGGTCATGGGGCGCCCGAACCTCGGCGACCGGGAGGCCCTCTTCCGGCGCCTCTCCGGGGCGCTCGAGCGAGGCTGGCTGACCAACGGCGGGCCCCTGGTCCAGGAGCTGGAGGAGAAGCTCGCCGAGCGCCTCGCGGTCCGGCACTGCATCACGGTCTGCAACGCGACGATCGGGCTCGAGCTGGGCCTGAAGGCCCTCGAGCTCGAGGGCGAGGTGGTAGTCCCCGCCTTCACCTTCATCGCCACCGCCCACGCCGCCTCCTGGGTCGGCCTGGACGTCCGCTTCTGTGATGTGGATCCCGCCACCCACCTGATCGACCTGGACTCCCTGGAGCAGGCCGTGAGCGAGCGGACGAGCGCCGTGGTCCCGGTCCACCTCTGGGGCGCGGCCGCGCCGGTCGATGCCCTGGAGTCCTTCTGCGAGGAGCGGGGACTGCGGCTGATCTTCGACGCCGCCCACGCCTTCGCCTGCACTGCCCAGGGGCGCACGATCGGTCGCTTCGGCGATCTCGAGGTCTTCTCCTTCCACGCCACCAAGTTCTTCAACGCCTTCGAGGGCGGCGCCGTCACCACCGAGGACGACGACCTGGCCGATCGCCTCCGCGCCATGCGCAACTTCGGCGGCCGGGGTGCCGCGGGCTGGGGCTTCCCGGGCACCAACGCCAAGATGAGCGAGGCCTCGGCGGCGATGGGGCTGACCTCGCTGGAGATCCTGCCCGAGATCGTGGCCCGCAACCGCGAGAACCACGACGCCTACCGGGAGGAGCTGGCCTCCGTCCCGGGGATCGCGCTGCGGACCTACGATCCGGGAGAGGAGAACAATCACCAGTACGTGGTGGTCGAGGTGGACGGGGCCGACTTCGGGCTGACGGCCGACGAGCTGGTCGAGGTGCTGGCCGCGGAGAACGTGGGTACCCGCCGCTACTTCGTCCCCGGCCTCCACCAGGTTCCGCCCTACCGGGACGATCCCTCCACGCGCCCCGTTCCCCTGCCCGTCACCGAGCAGCTCTCCGAGCGCTGCCTGCTCCTGCCCAGCGGCCTCGCCGTGACGCCGACGGACGCACGCTCCATCGCTCGCTGTATCATCGAGGCCAGCGCCCGCGCCGAGGCGGTGCAAGTGCACCTGCGCCAACCCTAGCCTCCCCGAAGAGAGAGCACGGCGATGCCCCCCAGAGTTCGACCCCGACCGCCTCCCGGCACCGCAGGCCTGCGAACCGTGATGCACCACCTCACGGTGGCGATGGGCACCCACCTGCCGAAGATCTCGCCCCTCATCTTCGTGACGGGCTACCCGAAGAGCGGGACCTCCTGGGCCTGTCAGCTCGTCGCGGACTACCTGCAGCTCCCCTTCCCCCAGTTCTACCTCCTGCCCATCGCCTTCCGGGCCGTCGTCCACGGGCACGAGCTACCCCACCCCGCTCGCAAGTCCTTCTACCTGATGCGGGACGGCCGCGACGTGGTGGTCTCCGAGTACTTCCACCACTGGCGGGCCCTGCCCGAGGGCGCCCCCCGGGGCCTCGATCGTCGCCAGCGTCGCCTCTTCCCGGAGCTCCGCGACCGTGAGGATCACCGGGCCAACCTCCCCCGCTTCCTGCAGGCCCAGGCGCGCCGCCCCGTGGCCGCACCCGTGCCCTGGGGTGGGCACGTGCTGCGCTCCCTCGACCTCGAGGGCGAGGCGATGGTCGTGATGCGCTACGAGGATCTCCTGACTGACGCGGCTGCTCTCCTCGCCGCTTCCTGCGAGGCGCTCCTGGGAGAAGAGGCCGACCTGGAGCGCGCCTCCTCCACCGTGGCCAAGTTCACCTTCGAGAAGCAGAGCGGGCGCAAGCCCGGCCAGACGGACACCGCCTCCTTCCTGCGGCAGGGCCGCGCGGGTGACTGGCGCAACCACTTCGACCGGGCCACCGCCGAGCTATTCCACGCCCTGCACGGCGAGGGCCTGATCCGGGCCGGCTACGAGCCGGACGCCTCGTGGGTCGAGCGCTGCCCGGAGGTGCTCGAGAGCCCCGCTTGATCCGCATCGTCTCCAACTACCTGCGCCTCTTCGCCTCGGTGGCGATGGGGCTGATCATCGCCCGGCTGCTGCTTCGCGGGCTGGGGAGCGAGGCCTACGCCCTCATCGCCCTCATCGGCTCGGCCTCCGGCATCATCGGCCTGATCCAGGGGGTGGTGAGCGGCAGCCTGAACCGGGAGCTCGCCGCGGCCCACCACTCCGAGACCGAGGGGGAGTTCGAGAGGGTCTACGCCGCCGCCCTGCGCATCTCCCTGGGCGCGGCGCTGCTGCTGGCCGCGGGCTTCCTCGTGCTCCTCTTCTTCCTGACCAGCATCGACATCCCGCCGGCCTTCCTCGACGCGGCGCGCCTGCTGGTCCTGGCCAAGGGGGTCGAGGCGGCCTGCCTGGTGCTCCTGGTGGCCCCCTTCAACATGTACCTGGTCGCCGAGCGGATGGTGGCCTTCAACGCCTGGACCCTGAGCTTCCGGGTCGCCTACTTCGTGGCCGCCATCGCCGCGGTGACCCTGGTCCCGGCCGACCAGCCGGAGCTCTCCGTGATCTGGTTCGGCTTCCTCTCCAGCGGCCTCGCCACCCTCTTCCTGGTCGTCGCGGTGATCGCGCTGGGCCGGGCCGATCCACGCATCCGCTGGCCCGCCTACCGGCCGGCCTTCGCGGAGATCCGGGACCTGCTCTCCCAGGTGCGCCACAACGTGGCGGCCCTCATCGCGACCAACATCCAGATGAAGTTCTCGGGCCTCATCATGAACATCGGCGTGGGCTTCGCCTACAACGACGAGCTGGGCATCGCGGTGCTGCTCACCGGCTACATCCGGCGGCTGGCCATCGGAATGACCGACGGCCTCGACGTCGTCTCGGCGCGCGTGCAGTCGCTCTCCGGGCGCGAGGCGGTCCGCGACCTCCTCGCCCACAGCTCCCGTCTCCACGGCGTGGTCGTCTTTCCGGCGGCCATGTTCGTCCTGGTGGTGACGCCCCAGCTCCTCACCGCCTGGCTGGGGCTCGGGAGCGGTGACGAGGCCTTCCTCGGGGACGCCTCGCTGCTCATCCGGATCCTGGCGGTGGGCATGGCGCTGCGCGCGGTGGGGGACGGCTGGCAGCGGGTCCTCTACGGGGCGGGGTTCGCCAGGAACTACGCCATCTACTCGGTGCTGGGCGCCCTCACCAACCCCGCCATCGCCGTCCTGCTCATCGTCGTCCTGCCCGAGGAGCTCGCCTTCTCCGCCATCGGCTGGGGCTACGCCTGGGCGATGCTGGTCTTCCACGCCTTCCCCCTGGCGCTCGTCGGAGGGCGGGGACTGGACAGCAGCATCGGCCACCTCTTGAAGCCCCTCTTCGTCCCCCTGGCCCTCACCCTGGTCTGCCTGCCGATCCCCTACGGCGCCACGCTGCTGGTCGAGCGCTGGAGCATGCTCCACCTCCTCGCGGTCGCGTCGTTGACCGGCCTCACCTACGCGGGCCTCTCCTACCGGATCTTCCTGAGTGCGGCGGAGCGCGCCGCCCTCTGGCGCTTCCTCAGGAGACGGGGCGCGGGCGCGTGACGAACCAGTGCGCCAGTCCGAGCGGTACGAGGTATTGCCCCAGGCTGGAGATGGTCCCGGTGAAGTCGGAGGCCATGGCCGTGAGCGTGAGCGCCAGGGCCACGATCGAGTAGAGCAGGACCCCATGAGGGGTCGGCTCCGGAACGAGAACGAGCGCCCGGTAGAAGGCCTGGACCAGCATCCCCAGGAGCAAGAGGCCCGCCACGATCCCGAACCACCCGAAGTTCAAGTAGAACTCGGCGATGATCCCGGGCGGCACCCCGGACTGGTTCTCCCGCCGGTAGATCTCCGTGGCGACATAGCGCCCGATGCGCACCCCGGGCTTCGCCGGCCAGAGCACCCGCGGGATGGGGGCCAGGATCCAGAGCAGAAACGACTCCCCGTAGAGGAAGTCGATGCGCTCGGGGACGGACTCCACGATGAGCGCCGTCTTCGCCACGCCCATGAAGTAGGGACGGTTCAGCGTGTACTGGAGGTCCTCGAGGTAGCCCGAGGCGCTCACGCTCAGCTCCTCCCTGGCGTTCGAGGTCTCTCGCAGGTTCGCGAGCACCGCGAGCAGGGCCAGGGCGAGCAGGGCGAAGACCGCGACCTGTCTGCTCCTGACCCTCTGCCGGAGGTAGTGCCGCATCATCATCGTCAGCAGGAGCATGTTGAAGATGACGGTGCGCGCGCTCGCCACGAAGGGGACGATGGTCGCGAGTCCGAAGAGCGCCAAGATCACGAGCAGGGCCTTCGGCCGGATCTTCTCCCGGAACGTGAACGCGAGCCCCAGGGCCAGGAAGTAGGCCACGTCGAAGAACTTGGCGCCCCAGATCAGGTAGCCATGGGTGGCCTGGAACTCCGAACCCTCGACTTCCAGCCGCCGCTTCATCGAGATCCGGCCAGAGAGGATCGCCTCTCCGAGGTTCATCTCCCTCGCATAGAAGAAGAGGCTCACCAGGCCGATCAGGAGGAGCGCCGCGACCACCAGCTTGAATCGAGACCAGGACCACTGCCTCTTGCGCGAGCCCCAGCTCGAGAGCGTGCGGTTCCGCAGGGGGATCGAATAGCCGGCGAACCACGCCAGCAGCCCGACCGAGATGGCCACAACGCCGGTCGGCAGCGCGTCGATCCCCACCCCCGGCAACAACATGTGCTCGATGTGGGCCGACTCATCCATGATGAGGCTGAAGGTCCGGAGGTTCACACCGAAGAAACAGAGCGCCAGCAGGACGAAGGGAGGAGAGAGCGGATCCCGCTCGCGGGTGATGAGGATGTAGAGCCCTACCAGGGCCGTGGGCAGCATCGAGAAGGTCAACTGGAGCAGCTCCGGGCTCTGCCAGGCGGCCAGGTGGAGCGCCGCCATCAGGGCCGCGGTCGCATAGAGAGGCGCGACCACCGCCCCGGAGGACCGGTGGCGCCTCCTCTTCTCCCCGCGGATGATGGAGACCCTGGAAGCCGTGGCCATCCGGAGATCCTACCGCAACCATCCCGTTCACATCGAACGGGAGGTCGGCATCCCGTATGATGTCGGCAGTCCAATCCAGGAGGCCACCAGTGGCACGGAGAGCATGCATCGTGGGCGCGGGAGGATTCGCGCGAGAGTTGAAGTGGCTGCTGCATGAGGCCGACGCGGGCCGCGCCGACCTCGAGTTCTTCGGCTACCTGCTCAGCGACATGGCCGCCGCCTCGGAGCGGGACAGCAAGAACGAACTCCTCGGTGACTTCGACTGGCTCGAGGAGAACGAGGTCGACGAGATCTACCTCGGCATCGGAAACCCGGCGCTCAGAAGGAAGCTCGGGGCCGAGCTGCGAGCCCGCTTTCCCCACCTGCGCTTTCCCTCGGTGGTCCACCCCTCGGTCATCTACGACAAGACCTCGGTCGAGCTCGGGGAGGGGGTCATCGTCTGCGCCAACAACGTGCTGACCGTGAACATCGAGGTCCACGACTTCGCGATGATCAACCTCTCCTGCACGGTCGGCCACGAGGCGATCATCGGAGAAGGCTGCGTGATGAACCCGGACGTCAACATCTCGGGCGGTGTCGAGCTCGGCCCGAGCGTGCTCGTCGGCACGGGCGCCCAGATCCTCCAGTACGTGAAGGTCGGAGAGGGAGCCACGATCGGCGCCGGCGCGGTGGTCGTGAAGGAGGTCCCCCCCGGTGCGACGGCCATCGGGGTGCCAGCGAAGCTCCGCTGACCCTCCACCATGAAGATCTGCTACATCGCGCGCGGCTACTACGCCCCCGTCAGGCTCCGCTCGAGCTTCCTCACCGAGCTCGGGCACGAGGTCCACATCATCTCCCTCCACGGCGGTGAGAGTGAGGGCTTCACCGTACACTCCCTCGAGCCCCCCGCCTGGCTCCCCCCGCACCTGCGCTACGCCTCGATGCTCCCTGCCGTGGCGAAGCTCGTGCGGGACATCGATCCCGATGTCGTCGACGTCCACGGCATGAGCGCCTACGGCCTCTTTGCGCTCATCCCCACGCGACGGCCCGTCGTCACGACCGCCTATGGCCCCGACCTCTACTTCCACGCCGCGGGCTCGCGGGCGCTGCGCACCGTCGCTCAGCTGGCGGCCCGGCGGGCGAACCTGATCTACGCCTCGACCGCGGCCATCGATGGGTACTTCAGACAACACCTGGGGATGGACGTCTCCCACAAGCTCGTCACCCGCTCGTGGGGCATCCCGACGGAGTCCATCTTCGAAGAGCCCGAGGCGCGTCGCGATGCGCTCCGCCGCGAGCTGGGGGTCGAGCCGACCACGCCGGTCCTGCTCCACAGCCGCCACATCGCTCCCCTCTGGCGAGTGACGGATGTCCTCGACGGCTACATTCGATTGCTCGAGCAGAGGCCCGAGTGCGTCCTCTGGTTTGCGTACCCTCCCCCCACGGAGGAGGGCGCCAGACTGCTGGAGTCCCTCCAGTCCCGCTGCCTGGAGCTCGGGATCACCGACTCCGTTCGCTTCCTCGGACCTCAGTCCTACGAGCGGATCATCTCCTTGATGCACGCCTCCGATGTCTATGTCTGCGTGGGGACGGGTGACCTCCTGGCCGCCTCGGTCCTGGAGGCGATGGCCACGCGGATGGTTCCCGTCCTCTCCGACCTGCCGGCCTACGAGGAGGTGATCCGGGACGGCGTCAACGGCTACATCCTGCCCGAGGTCTCCGGTGCCACGATCGCCCGGCAGGTGGGTCGCGTCCTCGACGATCTGCCGGGGCATCGGCAGCGAATGGGCGACTACAACGTCGAGCTCATCGCGAGCCAGTACGACATGAAGACCAACTCGAAGTGGATGGTCGATCAGTATCGAAACCTACTCCGCCATTGACGTGGACCGACCTTGCGACACTCCATCCGCCCCCTCTCCCTGCTCCTGGCGATAGCCACCCTGCCCTCTCCGGCGGCGCGCGCCGACACGAAGCCGACCCCGGGGAGCCCACGCCCCAACATCATCTTCCTGCTCACCGACGACCAGGACATGGCCATCGCGGGACCCGAGGTGATGCCGAACCTCGACCGGCTCGTCCGCAAGCAGGGGGCCGAGCTCGAGGACTTCTACGTCCAGCTCTCCGAGTGCTGTCCCTCCCGGGCGACCATCCTCACCGGGCTGCCGAACCACGAGACGAAGATCTACCACAACGGGATCAACGACGCGGGCGGGCGGCAGGGGCGCAGCTACTACGGCGGCTTCCCCTTCTTCGCCTTCCAGGGGCTGGAGAAGGACACCCTCGGCACCCGCTTCCAGGACGGCGGCTACTTCACGGCCTTCGTCGGGACCAAGTACCTCAACCAGTACCCCTTCGTGCTCCCCGACGGCCCGAACGGCGAGCGGGTCCGCGACAACGCCTACGTCCCTCCCGGCTGGTCCTACTGGTCGGTGATGGCCGCCGGGATGAGCCCCGAGGGCTTCGACCAGCGCTTCATCTCGAAGATCGAGGACGGTGAGACCGTCTACGACCCCCCCGGCACCTTCCCGAAGAACCCCCCGAGCCACTCCAACTTCGTAGAGGACGTCCTCTTCAGGAAGTCGGTCGAGGCGCTGGAGCTCGCCCTGGCCCGGAAGAAGCCCTTCTTCCTCCACCTCTCGGTGCTCGCCCCCCACCACCCCTCGCCGGTGGCCCCTCGCCACGCCGACTGCCTGAAGCAGGGCTGGAAGGCGCCGCGGACGCCGAACTTCGACGAGCCCGACCTGCGGGACAAGGCCTCGCCGCAGCAGGTCCCCCGGATGAAGGCCTCGACGATCCTGGCCACGGACGAGGAGTTCGCGAAGCGGCTGTGCTCGATGAAGGCCATCGACGACGGCATCGCCACCTTGATCGCCAAGCTGGAGGCCAGCGGCCAGCTGGCGAACACCTACTTCATCTTCAACTCCGACAACGGCTTCCACCTGGGCAACCACCGCTTCCGCACCGGCAAGCGGATGCCCTACGAGGAGGACATCCGGGTCCCCTTCATCGCGCGAGGGCCGGGCATCGCGGCCGGCACCTCCCTGCCGGGCCTGGCCAGCAACGGCGACATCGCCCGGACCCTCCTGGACCTGGCCGACCTCGAGCCGGCCCCCTTCATGGAGGGGCGCTCCTTCGAGAGGGACCTCCTCGGCCGGGGCTCGGCGCTCGCCTCCCGGCAGGCCCTGATCCTGGAGCGCACGGAGACGGCCGTCCCTCCCGGCTTTCCCAACTCCACGAACGGTGAGTGCGCCGTCCATCCGCCCTACACCTACAAGTCACGGCGAGACCACGCCGACGCCCGCAGGGATCACCTGGGCCTCAGGACCCGGCGCTTCACCTACGTGCGCTGGTGCGAGGGCGAGATCGAGCTCTACGACAACGAGGCAGATCCCTTCCAGGTCGAGAGCCTCGTGAGCCGGCCCGCTCGCCGGCCCCGCGACCGGCCCTACCAGCCACCGAAGAAGGTGAACCCCGCCTTCCTCGAGGAGCTCGAGGCCCGGCTACAGGCGCTACGCAGCTGCAAGGGGGCCGCGGCCTGCGCCGCCCTCGAGGACGCCCCCTTCGTGGCGGCGCCCTACCTTCAGGGTCCCCCGGCGCCGCCGGGGGAGAGGAAGGTGCGAGCCCCGTAGGTGAAGCCGATGGTGCCGGCCTCGTCGAGGAGGCGCTCGGGGGGCGGCATGAAGGGCGCGGCGCGGGCGACCGCCTCGAGCGCGTGACGATCCAGCGCGGGGATGCCCGAGGGGCGGATCAGCCTGGCCGCCATCACCGCACCCTCCCCGTCGAGGCGCAGGTGCACCCGCAGCTCGATGTGGTCGCTCCGGAAGAGCTCGGCTCTTCCCTCGAGCGCGGCCTGAACGATCGGGATGGGCATCCAGAGCGGCTCGACGGCCTCCCGGACGCGGAGCAGGTAGGCGTAGAGGAGGTTGCGATCGGTCGAGGCGGCGTCCTCCTCACCCTCCTTCTCGGCGTCGATCCGATCCCCACCCCCGAGCTGCATCTCCGTGGCCGCCTCGCTGCCCGCGCTCGCGCCGGTGCTCGGGGTGGCACCGGAGTAGGTCGCCAGCCGGGCCGCGACCGGGTTGCCCCTTCGAGGCAGCGCCGCGGCGCGAGCCAGCGCGGCCGCCCGGCCCGGCTCGGGGAGGCTCTCGGGGAGGACCACCCGCGGCTGATCGCCGGCGGGAAGGACCTCGTCGATCACGAAGACCGGCGGCAGCGTCTCCTCGAGCTGCATCTGTCCGCTGGCCTCGGCCAGGGCGTCGAAGGTGGGCAGATCCTCGATCCGCTCCCTGGGCAGGGGCGCGGGGGCCGTCTCCTCCAGCGGTGCGAGCTCCGGCAGGGCGCGGGCCGCCACCGGCGAATAGTGGGGCTGGCGCTGGAGCGCCTCGGCCAGCTCGGCCGGCCGCTCGATCACCTGGGCCTCGGCCGTGGGCAAGACGGTGCCGAGATCCTCCCGCGCCGTCGAACCCGACTCGGCGAGCGCCAGGGTGGGCGCGGCCTCGGAGGCCCGGGTGGCGGCCTCGGCCTCCAGCGTCTCGAGCCGCGCCGCCTGGTGAGCCTCGGGCGCCCTCCGGGCCGGCCGCTCCGAGGTACCCCGGCGCAGCGCCTCGCGCACTTCAGCCTGCCCCGCGACGACCGTGGTCTCCTCCCTCGAGGAGCGGCGCCGGGCCCGGGTCTCCTCCTCGACCCGGCGGTCGAGGTCCGAGAGGCGCTCGGCCTCGGTCCGGAGGTTCTCCTCCCAGGCCTCCGGGCTCAGGGCGACCACGGCGACGGGCAGCTCCTCCTCGTCCTCCCCCTCCAGCGGACTCCACGTGAGGCCCAGCGGCAGGATCACCGCGAGGTGGACCAGCAAGGAGATCCCCTGGGCCGCGGAGAGCCGCCAGGGGCTCTGGGCCACTCGCGCGCGGGGCTGGGGGATCGTGCGGCTCACGGCGCTACGGGTTCTATCTCGCGGCGAGCGCGAGGACGACCTCGGCGGTGACCTCGTGGACGACGTCGCCGACGAAGGGCTCGGGGAGGCCGTCGTGGTAGGCGGCCCAGCTGCCGTCCGTGAGCTGGGTGCGGGTCAGCCAGGCGCGGCCCTTCTTCACGGCGCTGCGGGCCTCCTTGCGGGGGGTGAGCGCCTCCACGGCGTAGGCGGTGGCCTGGGTGTTGCGGTGGGCCCAGGAGCCGTCGGCCTCCTGTGCCTTCACGAGGTCCGCGGCCAGGCGGCCGCGGGCCCGCGAGAGGTCCTTGCCCGGCAGCCCGTTGAGGGCGCCGAGGAGCGCGGCCCGGGAGGTGGTCGCCCAGCCGCGGCCCTCGGCCTCGGCCTCCCAGACCACGGGGCGGGCGAGGATCTGGCGGGCGAGCTCGCCGGCGAAGTCCTTCTCCCCGACGGCCCGGGCCGCCCGGATCACCAGGGCGAGGTCGTAGCCGATGAGGGCCTGCTGCCGCTCGCGGACGTGCACCAGCCGGCCCACCACCTCCTCGGCGGTGGCGCCGGACCAGCGCCGCTCGAAGAGCTGGCGCGCGGCGTCGGTGTAGACGTGGTTGCCCGAGACCCGCCCGAGCTCGGCGAGGGCCTCCACGTCGGGGTCGAAGAGCCGCCGCCATTCGGCCAGGTCGGCGACCCGGGCGTCACCCCAGCGCAACGCGGCCTCCCGGGCCGCGTCGCTGCCGCTGCGCTCCCAGGCGCGCACCAGGGAGAGCGCCACCAGCCCGGCCGAGTTGGGGGCGAGGGTCTTGCCGTCCCGCTTCCAGGTCCAGGTGGCCTCCAGGTCACCGGCGTCCCGTTGCGCGCTGGCGAGCTGCGCGGTGGCCCGTTCGAGGGGCTCCGCGCTCACGGCGGCGGGGAGGAGCAGGAGGGCGAGCAGGGCAAGGGCGGCACGGTGCATGGGGACTACCTCGTTCGACGATCCGGGATCGATCAAGGGGGGCCTTCACGGACCGGCCCCCCGTAGGAGCAAGCCTAGCGAGACGGAGACCGAACTCGCAACCAGCCCCTAGCTTGGGATCGGCAGCGCGACCGCGCAAACGGCTTCCCGGGGGTGACGGGAATACCCGACACTTCTTAGAGGAAGAACGCCCAGGCCATGGTGATGGTCACGGTGGCCACCACCAGCTGCAGGGGCACGCCGAAGCGGGCGAAGTCCCAGAAGCGGTAGCCTCCCGCCGAGTAGACCATCAGGAGCAGGAAGAAGAGCGCCACGCCGGCGCGCTCCCGGCGGGGCCGCTGGCTGCCCTCGACCTCGGCGACGAGGAGGAAGTTGCCGTCGTTGCGGTGGAGGCGCTCCCAGGTGGGCTGGGCCTCCATCAGCAGCGCGTCGCCCGCCTCGAGGACGATGTCGCCGATCTTCTTGTCGATCCGCGCGCCGTGACGGTGGACGGCGATGATCGCCGCGTTGAAGTGGGTGCGGAAGCCCGCGTCGCGCACGCTCTGGCCCACCAGCCGGGAGGAGCCCGAGATCACCGCCTCGACCAGCACCCGCTCGGGGCGGTCGGCCGAGAGGCGGGCGACCTGGTCCTCGGCGGGCGCCAGCCCGGGGAAGCGGGCGAGGTCCTTCACCGACTCGACGATGCCGACGAAGACCAGGTGGTCCCCCTCGCGCAGCTGGGTCTGGGGGCCGGGCGCCGGCAGGGTCACGCCCTCGCGCTGCACCTCCGCCAGGAAGAGCTGGGGCAGGTGCCGCAGCCCGGCCTCCTCCACGCTCTTGCCGGCCACCGTCGAGCCGGGCTCGACCCGCATCACCACGCTGTACTCACGGGCGTTCGCCGCGGTGGGCAGGATGCCCTCCCGGGCGGCCGGCAGCCAGCGGCTGACCGCCAGCATGTAGATCAGGCCGGCGATCGAGGCCGGGATCCCCAGCTTGCCCACCTCGAAGATGCCGACCTGCACCCCGGGGACGGCCTCCTGGTAGAGGCCGAGCACCACCAGGTTGGTGCTGGTCCCGATGAGGGTGCACATCCCGCCGAGGGTGGCGGCGAAGGAGAGGGGCATCAGCAGGCGGGAGGCCGAGGCCCCCATGCGCTTGGCCCAGCCCTGGACCACCGGGATGCCCATCGCCACCACCGCCGTGTTGCCGGTGAAGGCGGAGAGGAAGGCGACCGGCGCGATCAGCCGCAGCCGGGCCATCACCATGCTCTGCGGCCGCCCGAGCAGGCGCTCGGCGATGGAGTCGATGGCGCCCGTCTCCTTCACGCCCGCCGCGACGATGAAGAGGGCGGCCACCGTGAGCACCCCGGGGTTGGAGAAGCCGGCGAAGGCCTCCTCGGTCGGCAGCACCCCGGTGAGGAGGATGACGAGCAGCCCTCCGCCGAGGAGCATGTCGGGGCCGGCGACGTTGCGCATCAGGCCCAGGAGCACGGGGACGAGCGTGCCCAGGGTGATCCAGGCGTCGAGGGTCAGGCCGGCGAGCATCGAGCGGGACCCTAGCCTGGAACCCCGGGCCGAGAAAGCCGCAATCCGAACCGCCTCTAGGGCGTCGGGTCGATCACCAGGGCCTCGGCCATCGCCCCGAGGGTCGCCCCCACGACCTGCGCGGCGAAGGCGTCGTCGAGGGTGGCGGTGTCGTCGATGGAGCCCCGGCAGTGGTAGGTGTCCGAGCGGAACTCGCCGCTGTCGGAGAGGAAGATCGCCGGGTACTCGGCCATCCAGAAGGGCGCGTGGTCCGAGCGCCGCAGGTCCGAGACCATGGGCGAGTTCTTCAGGGCGTCCGAGAGGGGCAGGTCGGCGTACTCGAGGCCGAGGGCGTCGGCGAAGTCGAAGAAGTCGAAGGCGACGGCCTCGGACTGGAAGTCGCGGATGGCGGCGATGAAGTCGCCCCGGTAGCCCCGATCGGCCAGGCGGCCGATCTCGTCGGGGAAGAGCAGGTCCAGTCCGTCGGGGATGGTCTGGCTGTCCGGCGTGTCGTCCTTGAAGCCGATCATGTCGTAGTTGAAGCTGGCGACGATGTCCTGGCCGTTGGCGTCGGCCCGGGTGACGTACTCGATCGAGCCCAGCAGCCCCCGCTCCTCCTCGTCCCAGAAGGCCACGACCAGGGTGCGCTCGAAGGCGGCCTGGGAGAGCACCCGGGCGATCTCCAGGGCGCCGGCGACGCCGGTGGCGTTGTCGTTGGCGCCCGGGCAGCCGGGGATGTGATCGTAGTGCGCGCCGACCAGCACCTCCTCGGTGGGGGTGGTGGTCCCCGGCAGGGTGCCGATCACGTTGATGCCCGTGCCGTAGTCGTGCAGCTCGACGGTGAAGCCCAGCTCCTCGAGCCGGCCGGCGATCCGATCCTGCACCGCCTGCCAGTGGGTCGAGCCGGGCACCCGCTCCTCGGCGATGAAGGCGAGGTCGGCGCTGTAGCGGGCCTCCTCCACGCAGCGCACGAGCTCACCGGCCGTCGCCGTCCCGCAGACCGGCGCCCCTCCGTCGACGCCTCCATCGGCGCCGTCGGAGTCCTCGCCCGGGCAGGCGGTCAGCAGCAGGAGCGACGAGAGCAGGACGACGGAGAGGGCAGCAGGCTCGTTCCTCATGGCGCGAACTTCGCATGTCCCGGCCCCTCCTGTCGCGGGGCCCGCGAGCCCGCAGGTCGCCGGGGCGGCGCTTCGGGCTATGCTGACCCCTCCATGCCTCGCCTCAGCTCGCTCGCGCTCCTCGCCCTGGCTCTCCTGATCACCGCCTGCCCCGGCCCCGCCCCGGGGGGTGACGGCGGCTCGCCCGACGCCACCAGCGACGGCGGCCCCCCGGCCGACGGCGGCCTCGACGGGGGCGGGGAGGACGGCGGGGTGGATGGCGGCGAGGACGGCGGCTGCCCGGGCTGCGGGGAGTGCACCCCCGAGGCCACGCGCTGCGAGGGGCCGCGCCTGGCGACCTGCGACACCCTCGGCCGCTGGCTCCCGGCCGAGACCTGCGCCGGAGGCCTCTGCCGCCAGGACACCTGCGTGGCGGTGAGCACCTGCGAGGCCGAGCAGCCGGCCTGCTGCGCCCTGCCGGAGGACTGCGGCCTCCTCGAGTGGCGCTTCACCTGCGCCGAGTGCCGGCCGGTGGACGCGGAGGCGGACTGCCTCTCGGGCCTCTGCGCGGCCCGCACCCTCACCACCGTCGACCTCACCCTGCGGGCCAGCGCCCGGGACCTGCTCCCCGCCACCCGCCTGGCGGTGCGCTCGGGCGTGATGACCCTCTACCGCGCGGAGAGCTCCGACGGCCGGAGCGTGGACTGCGCCCTGATCGAGGGCGGCGCCCACGACGCGCAGGACCCCACCCTCAACGTCGTCCACTCCCGCTACCTCGACTACCAGGCCGGCACCGGCAACGACCTCTACGACGCCAACATCCGGGGCCTGCCCCACGAGCCCGCGCTCACGGTCGTGCTGACGGTCTACGACGACTACCAGGGCAGGGGGAGCGCCCTGGCCCGGGCCTGCCTCGCCGCGGTCGACCTCGTCGACGGCGGCAGGGTCATCGTCGACCTCGCCGAGCTTCCCTGAGGCCAGCCTCCTCGGGCGCGTAGCGGATGACCCGGACCCGCTCCAGGGTCACCAGCCCCTCCCGCATCATCTCGGAGAGGATGGCCTCGAGCGCCGGCACCCGCGCCTCCTCCTCGACGATCTCGATCACCACCGGCAGGTCCTCCGAGAGGCGCAGCAGGCTGGTGGTGTGCAGCACGCTGCGCGCCCCGAAGCCCGCGACGCCGTGGAAGACCGTCGCGCCGGCGAAGCCCTCCCGGCGCAGCCGCTCGACCAGCGCGGTGGAGAGAGGCTGACCGCGGAAGCGATCGTCCTCACCGATGAAGATCCGCACCAGCATCGCCTCGCCCGAGAGCGCCCGCACCATGGCCGTCCTCCTTCGAGGACAACCTAGGGGATCAGGAGCCGAAGATCTGGCGAGCGAGGAGGAGCCCGGCGAAGCCGCAGAGGAGGCAGGTCACGACCATCCCGCCGAAGTAGAGGGCCGCCAGGCCGTAGGCCCGCTCCTGGAGATAGAGCGTCGCCTCGTAGTTGAAGGTCGAGTAGGTGGTCAGGGCCCCGAAGAAGCCGGTGCCCACCGCGATGCGCAGGTTCGGGGGGAGCAGCTCGGTGGTCAGCCCCAGATGCATCAGGAAGGCCAGGCCGAAGGAGCCCAGGGCGTTCACCGCGAGGGTCCCCCAGGGGAAGGCCGGCCCCAGCCCGGCGGCGAGCCAGCCGGAGAGCCCGTAGCGGGCGGCGGCCCCGAGGGCCCCGCCCAGGCTGATCCACAGGAGCTTCACCCGAGGAAAGGCGCGGCGCAGCCCTCGGGCCCCACCACGGTGAGCACCTCGCGACCCGGGACGATCAGGCGGCGGGCCACGGCCACCACCTTGTCGGCGTCCACGGCCTCGATGCCGGCGGCGTAGCGCTGGTGCGCGTCGAAGCCCAGGCCGTAGGCCTCGTCGAAGGCCGCCAGGGCGGCCCGGGCCGAGGCCCGCTGCAGGCCGATGTCGTGGGAGCCGACGAGGTAGCGCCGGGCGCGCTCGAGCTCCGAGGCCTCGGGAGCCTGCTGGCAGACCTTCTCGAGCTCGGCCCGGATCCCGCTCACCGCCTCCTCGACCTTGTCCGGGGAGGTGCCGATGTAGACCGCGAAGAAGCCCGGGTCGATCCCCTCGACGCCCATCGAGGTCACCGAGTAGGCCAGCGAGCGCTTGTCGCGCAGCTCCATGAAGAGGCGGCCGCCCTGCCCCGAGAGCACCGAGTTGAGCACGTCGAGGGCGAAGCGATCGTCGTCGTCGAGCTTGAGCCCGGGGTAGCCGATGACCACGTGGGCCTGCGCCTTGTCGAGGGCCCGGGTGACCACCCGCGGCGCCTCGGGCTCGGGCTCGACGGCCACGGTGGGCAGGGCCACGGCGGCCTGCCCGCCCTGGAAGAGCGCCTCGCAGCGCTCGACGATCTCGTCGCGCTGCACGTCCCCCACCACCGCCAGGGTGAGGCGGGAGGTCGGATAGAGCTCGGTGAGGCGCCCGCGCAGGGCGGCGGAGTCGAGCTTCGCCAGAGTCTCGGCGCTGCCCCGCACGTCCATCCGGTAGGGGTGCTCCTGGTAGAGGGTCTCCTGGAAGAGGTCGAAGGCCACCCCGGCCGGGTTGTCCTCCCGGGCGCGGATCTCCTCGAGCTGCAGCGTGCGCTCCTTGTCGACCTCCTCCTGCGGGAAGGTCGCCCCCTGCAGGCACCGGGCGTAGAGCGCGAGGCCGGCCTCGAGGTCGGGGCGGAGGAATTCGCCCACCAGGCCGAAGGAGTTGCGGCCGCTGACCCCGGTGAGGGTCGCCGCCCAGCTGTCCACCTGCTCGGCGATCGCCTCGGCGTCGAGGTCCGCGGTCCCGGAGGTGAGGGTCCGGGCCATGAGGGTCTCGATGCCGTTGTTCTCGGGGGTCTCGTAGCGAAGGCCGCCGACGAAGACGCCGCGGACCGCCGCCAGGGGCACGGCCGGATCCTCCTGCACCAGCAGGGTCAGGCCGGAGGCGAGCTCGATCCGCTCCATCTCGCCGCCGCGCTTGCGGGGCCGGGGGGCGGGGCGGGCCTTCCGGGCCGCCTCGTGACAGATCTCCTGCAGCGCCGCCGCGTCGAAGTCGCTCTCCTCGTCGACCAGGGCCACCGAGGTCAGCCCCTCGGGCCGCAGGTAGGCCTGCGCCACCCGCTGCACCTCGGCCGGGCTGACGTCGGCGATGCGCTGGTGGTAGCGGGCCTCGAAGGCGGTGCTACCGCAGACGGTGTGGAAGAAGCCCATCCGGCGGGCCTGCCCCTGCACGGTCTCCTGCTGGTAGACGGACTCGGCGAGCACGATGCGCTTGGCCTTGGCCAGCTCGGCGTCCGAGGGCGGGGCCTCGTGGAGGGCGTAGCAGCAGGCCAGCATCTCGGCCAGCGCCTCCCGGGGCCGCTCGGAGGGCGCCTGGGCGCGGGCGAAGAGCAGGCCCGGATCCCGGGGGGTGTAGGCGTAGGCGCCGGCGTCGTTGGCCACCTGGAGGTCGCGCACCAGGCGCTTCACCAGGCGGGAGGACTCCCCCTGCCCGAGGATCACCGAGAGCAGATCGAGGGCCGCCACGTCGTCCTCGACGGCCGCGGGGATGTGCCAGGCCAGGTCGAGGTAGGCCTCCTGCACCTTGTCGTGCACCACCGAGCTGCGCAGGCCGCTCTGCGGGGGCTCGGCGGGGCGGCCGGGCTGCTCCCCTCGCTCGCTGCCCGCCCAGTCCCCGAAGTAGCGCTCGACCTCGCCGCGGGCCGCGTCGAGCTCGAAGTCGCCCACCAGGAGCAGGGCCACCTGCTCGGGGCGGTAGTGCTTCCGGTAGAAGGCGAGGATGTCGTCGCGGGAGAAGTTGCTGACGGTCTCCTCGAAGCCGATCACCGGCCGCCGGTAGGGGTGCCGCTCGAAGGCGAGGCCGAAGGTCTCCCGGGAGGCCCGGCGGCTGGGCATGTCGTAGGCCCGGCGCATCTCCTCGAGGATGACCTCCCGCTCCCGGGCCAGCTCCTCCGGATCGAAGGCCGAGTGGCGCAGGGCGTCGGAGAGGATGTCGAGGCCGACCCCGAAGTGCCGGCTCGCCAGCACCAGGTGGTAGACCGTCTCGTCGAAGCTGGTCCAGGCGTTGATGTCGCCGCCGGCGGCCTCCACGGCCTGGGCGATCTCTCCCACCCCGCGCCGCGCCGTGCCCTTGAAGAGCATGTGCTCGTGCACGTGGGCCAGGCCGGCCTCGGCGTCGGTCTCGTCGGCGCTACCCGCGGCGACCCAGGCCTGGAAGGCCACCACGGGCGCGGCCCGGTTCTGGTGGAGAAGGACGGTCAGTCCATTGTCGAGCGTGAATTGCACGGCGCCTCACAGGTTCGATAGTGGGGAGCCATGCAATATAGGACTGTCGTCCCGGACGCCACGTCCGAAGACCTGCGGCGCTACTTTCCCGGGCAAGCGGCCACGATGGCCGGATCGAGGCCCTTGTTGCCGTAGTTCTTGTCGAAGGCCGCGGCGAACTCGGCGGCGAGCTTCTTGGCCCGCGCGTCGTAGGCCGCGCCGTCCTCCCAGGTGTTCCTCGGGGAGAGGACCTTCGAGTCCACGCCCGGGCAGGTCTTGGGGACCGCGATGTGGAAGAGCGGGTCCATCTCGTACTCGACCTTCTCGAGCTCACCCCACTTGGCGGCGTGGCAGAGGGCCCGGGTCAGGTCGATGTCCATCCGGCTCCCGACGCCGTAGGGGCCACCGCTCCAGCCGGTGTTCACCAGGAAGACCTTGGTGTCGTGCTCCTTCAGCTTCCGACCGAGCAGCTCGGCGTAGTCGCTCGGGTTGCGCGGCATGAAGGGCGCGCCGAAGAAGCGGGAGAAGGTCGAGACCGGCTCGGTGACGCCCGTCTCGGTGCCGGCGAGCTTGGAGGTGTAGCCCATGAGGAACCAGAGCATGGCCTGGGCCTCGTCGAGCTTCGCCACCGGCGGCAGGACGCCGTTGGCGTCGGCCGTGAGGAAGAGGATGGTCTTCGGGTGACCGGAGACCGGCGGGGTCTTGATGTTCGCCAGGGAGGTCAGCGGATAGGAGACCCGGGAGTTCGGCGTGAGCCTCTCGTCGTCCACGTCGAAGGTGCCGTCGGGCCACATCATGCAGTTCTCGATGAGGGCGCCGTGCTCCTCCGGGGGCGCGTTCCGGAAGGTGGCGTGCCAGATCTCCGGCTCCTTGTCCTTCCGGAGGTTGATCAGCTTCGCGTAGCAGCCGTTCTCGAAGTTGGCGATGCCCTCGTCCCCCCAGCCGTGCTCGTCGTCCCCCAGCAGGAAGCGCCGCGGATCGGCCGAGAGCGTGGTCTTGCCGGTGCCGGAGAGGCCCAGGAGCAGCGCCGAGTCCCCGCGCTCCCCCTCGTTCGCCGAGCAGTGGAGGGGCAGGATGCCCTGCTCGGGGAGCAGGTAGTTCATCACGGTGAACATCAGCTTCTTGTTGCTGCCGCAGTAGGCCGAGCCGTAGACCAGCCCGAGGCGGTTCTGGAAGTCGTGGATGATGACCATGTGGCTGGTCTCCCCGTTGGGGAGCTTGCGCAGCCGGCCCTCGTACTTCTTCGAGTCGATCCGATCGTAGGGCAGGGAGACGAGGGTGAAGGGCTCGTCGGCGAAGCAGCTCTCCTCGATGCCCTCGGGGAGCTCCCGGAACATGTTGAGGCCGAAGAGGGAGTGGGTGGCCCGGTCGGTGACCATCTTCAGGGGGAGGGCGTAGGCCGGATCGGCGCCCACCGCCCGCTCGGTGACGAAGAGCTTGTCCTTCTTCGCCAGCACGGCCATCGCGTCCGCCCAGAGCATCTCGAAGGTCTCGGCATCGACGGCGATGTTGTTGGGGGCGTCCCAATCGACGGTGGACTCGGTCTCGGGGCGGCGCACCACCAGGGTGTCCTTGGGGCTGCGGCCGGTGGACTCCGGGGGCGTCCAGGTCGCGAGCGCGCCGTTCGCGGTGACGAGGGCCTCCCGCTTGTCGATGGCGTGCCTCACGAGGTCGGCCCGCGAGGGGTTCATGGCGACGTTGGCGTGCTTGGAGAGAACGGCTTCGAGGGCGTCCTTGAACTGGGTCATGAGTGGCGTCCTATCTGAGGGAAGAGAATGCAGCGTTCCCGCTGGATCGGCCCCCATCCAGCTGGGGGCCAGCCTGAAAGAACCCGAAACCTAACATCGCCCCCCCCGGGCGTCCGCTCCTCCGGGGTGCTTTTCCCCTGCCTTCCGTGGCCCATCCTTCCCCCTCCCGGGGGAGGCTTCTTGAGGCCATCTCGGGGCCGACGTACGATGAGGGGCCGCGGCGTCTCGAGCAGGGGGAGCCTTCGGCGGGGACTTCAGGGATGCCCAGCGTACTTCTCATCGAGAGCGATACCGTCTTTGCCCAGCACCTCGCGGCCGCCCTCGAGCTGGCGGGGTACGGCACAATCACCGCGGCCGACGGCGCCTCCGGCGTCGAGCAGGCCAGGAGCGCGCCGCCCGACGCCATCGTGCTGGCCGCCGAGCTGCCCGACGGCTCGGGTTTCGCGGTCTGCTCGCGCCTGCGCCGGGCCGCGGAGCTGGCGAGCATCCCCCTCATCCTCACCTCCTCCGAGGCGACGCCCGAGGCCATCGAGGCCCACAAGCAGAACCGGGCGGCCGCCGACGCCTACCTCCTCAAGCCCTTCGATCCGGGCACCCTCGTCCAGCAGCTCCAGTCCCTGATGGGCGGAGGCGCGGCCCGGGCGGCGGCCCCGCCCCGGCCGGCGGCGGCCGCACCCCAGCCCGCGCCGACCGGCCCGGTGGGGGGCCCGGCCGCGGGCGCGCCCGTGATGTCTCTCGAGGACATCGCCGACGATCTCGACCTCGACTTCCGGCCCGCGGGAGAGCCCCTCTCCTCCCCGGCTCCACCGCCCCTCGGCGGCGGCGCGCCCCCTCCCCTGCCGAAGGGGGGCGGCGGACCGCCCGCCATGAAGCGGAAGGCCTCCCCCACGGTCGACGACCTGCCCAACCCCTTCGAGGGCCTGGCCGCCGAGGCCCGGATGCCCGCGGGGGCCAGCCCGGACGAGAAGCTGGCCTTCTTCCGGGAGCGCATCAAGCTCCTCGAGGCGACGATCCAGAAGGGCCGCGATGGTTGGACCGAGCTGACCAGCCGCTTCGCCGAGCTGCGGGGCGACGCCGAGGCCTACCAGGATCACATCGCCCTGCTCGAGCAGGACCTGAGCGAGCGCGACGAGGCCATCGCCGAGCGCGACGCCCAGCTCTCCGACGGAGACGTCTCCCGGGACTCCATCGAGGAGCAGTACATGGAGGCGCGGGGCGAGGCCTCGCTCCTCCAGGACGAGGTGAACCAGCACCTCGCCTCCATCGCCGAGCTCGAGGAGGAGATCGTCGAGAAGGGTCGCGCCCACGCCGAGGCGATGGAGGCCGCCGAGCAGGCCAAGCAGGACATCTCCGAGGTCCTCAACGAGATGATGCGCGAGCGGGAGGAGGACGCCAGGTCGGCCGCCGCCCGCATCGCCGACGCCGAGGCCAAGGTGGCCGCCCTCGAGGAGAGCCACCGGGCCGCCCTGGAGCAGGCGAGCATCGACAGCGCCGCCGCGCTCGATCAGCTCGAGCAGAGCCACCTCGCGGAGATCGCCGCCCTCAAGCAGGAGCTCGAGGAGCAGAAGGCCGCCCTCGCGCTGGAGCACCAGGGGGCGCTCGACGCGCAGAAGGCCGCCAGCGAGGAGGCCATCGAGGAGGCTCGCCGCCAGGCCGAGGAGCGCCTCGGCACCATCCAGGCCGACCTCGAGGGGGAGAAGGCCGCCATCGAGAGTGTGCTCGACGAGCGGGAGAGTGAGCTGGAGAGCCGCCTCGCCGAGCTCGAGACCCTGGAGGCCCGGCTCGCCGAGGCGATCGAGGGCGGCGGCAAGCTCACCGCGGAGAAGAACGAGCTCGCGGCGAGGCTCGCCGAGCTGGAGGCCCAGCTCGCCGCCCAGCAAGCCTCCGCCCAGCAGGCCGCCCAGGAGCAGGCCCAGAACCTCGAGGAGGCCGAGGCCCAGCTCGGCGCCGTCCAGGAGGCCCTCCAGACCACTCAGGGAGAGGCCGAGCAGCTCCGCGCCGAGCTCGCCCGCCTCCAGCAGGAGGCCGAGTCCTCCGGCCACGCCGCGGCGGAGCAGGTGGAGCAGCGCGACGCCCGCATCCTCGATCTCGAGCAGCAGCTGCAGACCCTCCAGCTCGATCTCCAGGAGCGCGAGCGGTCCCTCGCCGAGGAGCGCGAGCACACGGTGGTGGTGCGCGAGCAGCTCTCCTCCCTCGAGGCGAGGAGCGACGAGCTCCAGAACGTCATCTCCAGCAAGGAGACCGATCTCGCCGAGGTGAAGGGCGAGGCCGACGCCCGGGAGATGGAGCTCACCCGCCTGCGCGAGGAGCTCGCCTCACGCGAGCGCCAGGTCGAGGCCGCCCAGCAGGCCACGCAGTCCGCCCGGGCGCAGCTCGAGGAGATCCGCGGCGCCAGCAGCGGCCTGAAGGACGACGTCGCCGACGCCCAGGATCAGGCGCGCCGCTTCTCGGCCGACCTCGAGGAGGAGCGGAAGGCGCGGCGCGAGGCCATCGACAAGATGCAGGTCTTCCGCGACGAGATCAAAGCGCTCAAGGCGGCGGCCAAGGGGGGGGGCGACGCCCAGGAGATGGCCAGGCTCAAGAAGGCGGTCATGGAGCGCGAGCAGCGCCTCGACCGCATGGCCAAGGAGCTCGAGAAGCTGCAGGCTGCCCACAAGAACGAGATCGCCGAGCTCAAGGCGCACGCGGTGAAGGCCACCAAGATCGCCAAGGCCGCGAAGGCGAAGCTGGACGCGGCCGGCGCCGGCGCCGGCGACGGGGGCAACAGTGAGGAGACCCTCGCCCTGAAGAAGCGCGTCCTGCAGCTGCAGAAGGCGCTCCAGAACGCGAAGGCGAAGATCGAGCAGCTGGAGGGGTAGGCCGTGCCGCCCACCCCCGCCATCGCGGTCGCCGACCTCACCAAGGTCTTCCGGGGCTTCGGCCGCCGGAGCGGCGTCCGGGCCCTCGACGGAGTGAGCCTGGAGGTCCCGGCGGGCAGCGCCTTCGGCCTGATCGGCCTGAACGGCGCCGGCAAGACCACCCTCATCAAGATCCTGCTGGGCGTGGTGCACGCCACCGCCGGGCGGATCCAGCTCCTCGGGGGCCCGCCGAGCGACCGGGAGATCCGGCAGCGGATCGGCTACCTGCCCGAGCGCCTCCACCTCCCCCCCGCCTTCACCCCCCGCGAGTTCCTCACCAGCGTGGGCCGCCTCAAGCGCCTGCGCGATCCTGCGGCGGAGGCCGAGCGCCAGCTCGCCCGGGTCGGCCTGCAGGACGCCCTGGGCCGCAAGCTGAAGACCTTCTCCAAGGGGATGCGCCAGCGCACCGCCCTGGCGGCGGCGCTGGTCGGCGCCCCCGAGCTGCTGATCCTCGACGAGCCCACCGACGGCATCGATCCCCTGGGCCGGATCGAGGTGCGCCACATCCTCGAGGAGGAGCGCCAGCGGGGCGCCACCCTCTTCCTGAACTCGCACCTCCTGGCCGAGACCGAGCGGGTCTGCGACCGGATCGGCATCCTCTCGGAGGGGCGCCTGCTGCGGGAGGGGCCCCTCTCGGAGCTGGCCGGCGGCGCGCCGCGCTGGCGGGTACGCTTCTCGACCGGAGAGGTCGGCGACGCCACGACCCCCGAGCTCCTCGCGGGCCTCGCCGGGCAGGGCTTCGCCCCCGACGGGGCGCCCGGGAGCTTCCTGGTCGAGGCCGGGGACGCCGCGACCCTCAACGCCCACCTCGACGCGGCCCGGGCCCGGGGGGCCCTGATCCTCGAGGTCTGCCGGGACCTCAAGGACCTGGAGGGCATCCTCTCCGAGGCGGTGGGCCAGGAGGGGCGGCGCGGATGAGGAGCCTGGGCGTCATCGGCACCCTCGCCCTCGATCTCCTGCGCGAGGCCCGCGCCCGCAAGTGGGTCTGGGCCCTGGCGCTGGCGGTGACCGCGGCCCTGCTGACGGTGGCCTTCGCCCTGCGCCTCGACGTGGTCGATGGCGCCCTGGCCGCCTCCCGCTTCTTCGGTGACTCGATCGGGCGGGGCGTCTACCAGCCGGTGGAGGTCTTCCTCCGCCCCCTCTTCGAGGCCTCGGCCTACGTCGTCTTCTACGGCGGGATGATCTTCGGGATCATCGCCTGCGCCGACTTCGCCCCCAGCCTGCTGGCGCCAGGGAGGATCGAGCACCTCCTCTCGCTGCCCCTGCGGCGGACCGAGCTGCTGGCCGGCACCTACCTGGGCGTGCTCCTGCTGGTGAGCTTCGGCGCCCTCTACGGCTCGGTGGGCCTCACCCTGATCCTCGGCGTGAAGGCCGGGGTCTGGGGCCTCCACCTGATCCTCGCCTCCCTCCTGGCCATCCTGGCCTTCGCGGCGGTCTACGCCCTGATGCTCGCCTCGGCGGTCTTCGTTCGCTCGGCTGCCCTCTCGGCCGGCGCCGGCTTCCTCCTCTTCGTGCTGGGCATCATCGCCACCTACCGCGCGGACATCGCCCGCCTCTTCGAGGCCGGCCTCTCCCGGCAGCTCTTCACCTGGCTCACCGCTCCCCTGCCCCGGATCGCCGGCCTGGCCAACCTGGCCGGCGCCATCGCCGCGGAGGGCCCGGTCGAGCAGGGGACCCTCCTGCGGTTGGGCCTGGGCGCCCTGGTCTTCGCCGCGGCCGGCTTCGCGCTGGCGGCCTGGCGCTTCGGCGGAAAGGACTACTGATGAAGCGTGGACAGCTGATCTGGCTCGGCCTGCTGGCGATCCTCCTGGGGGTCGCGGCCTGGCTGATGGACGTGGAGGAGATGCCTCGCGCCCACCGCGCCGAGAAGATGGACTTCCCCCGGGGGCTGGACGACGCGGAGCGGCAGCGCATGGTGCGCCGCCAGGTGCTGCCCGAGCGGACCCCGCCGGCGCCGGCCGACGAGCAGCAGCCGCCTCCCCCGCCGCGCCCCCGCGATCCCCTCCTCGCCGCCTTCCCCGGGGGCGAGGGCGGCATGGCGGTGGTGGGCGAGCTCAACGCCCTGCGCCACTCCCCGGTCGGCGAGATGGTCCTCTCGTGTCTGGGCGACAAGGCCTGGGGCGAGATCGAGAAGTTCAAGGACGAGATCGGCATCGACCCCCTCGAGGATCTCGACCGCTTCGGCTTCTCGGGGGAGACCGCCTACCTCACCGGCGACTTCGCCAGCGTGGACTGGGACAAGCTGATGAAGGGCGACAGCCCCATCCACTGGGGAGAGAAGGGCGAGATCTACGAGCGGGGCTCGGAGGTCCTCGGCGTCTGGGACGATCAGCTGGTCGTCCTCGGCCGCGACCGCGCCGAGGTGCAGGCGGCCATCGATCGCCTGGAGGGCCGCGCCGAGGCGGGCGCCCCCACCATCGCCGAGCACCAGACCTACGGTGACGTCTACGGCGTCGTCGGCGCCGAGGCCATCGCCCGGCTCCTGGAGAGGGATCAGGACGAGATCTCGCGGCGGATCCGGGAGGTCGCGAAGCAGGTCTCCTTCCACCTCGACGCCTCGAAGGACGTGGCCATGGTGCTCGACCTCGAGGGCAGCGACCGGGAGTCGGTCGACGAGCTGGCCCGCAGCCTGGCCGGCGCCATCTCCGCCGGCCGGATCGCAGCGCAGGAGCAGGGGGAGGAGGCCCTCGCCGACCTCCTCGACTTCGCCCGGGTGGTCCCCAAGGGCGAGAGCTTCACCCTCGAGCTCGCCCTCCCCGAGAGCTACCTCGCCGAGCACCTCGGCTCCTGCAAGTGGGTGCGCCCCGACCCGGACGCCCGGCCGGAGGATCCCCTGCAGGGCGAGATGGAGTAACAGGGAGGCAGGAGGAGGAGACCATGTCCGAGAGCCTGATGCGCCTGCAGCAGTCCGAGAGCCTCGTCGTCCAGCAGAAGAAGGAGTGGGGCGAGATCCTCTCCGGCTGGGAGACCCGGAACCGCTACCAGATCACCTCCCCCGACGGGGTGGCCCTCTATCACGCCGGCGAGGTCGGCTCGGGGGCCCTGGCGGTCCTCACCCGCGGCTTCCTCAAGAACAAGCGCCCCTTCACCATGGAGATGCGGGACGCCGCGGGGGCGCCCGCCTTCAAGGTCGTCCGCCCCTGGACCTGGTTCTTCTCCGAGTGCGAGATCGTCGCCCCCGACGGCAGCGTGCTCGGCAAGGTGGATCAGCGCTGGGCCTGGTTCAACCGCCGCTTCACGGTCTACGACCGGCGAGGCGTCGAGGTGGCGGAGATCTTCGGCCCCCTCTTCCACCCCTGGACCTTCCAGCTGAAGGTCGGCGAGCAGGAGGTCGGCAAGATCACCAAGAAGTGGAGCGGCCTCCTCAAGGAGGCCTTCACCGACTCCGACAACTTCATGGTGCACTTCGGCCCGCAGATGGATCAGGACCTGCGCCTGGTCCTCCTCGGCGCGACCTTCCTCATCGACTTCCTCTACTTCGAGAACCGCGAGTGATCCGGCCATGAGTGACCTCGCCCGCCGCCTCGCCGAGCGCACCCTCTCGCTCTGCCAGACCGCCTCCCCCTACGGGGAGGAGGAGGCGATCGCCCGGCTGGTCGAGGCCTGGGCGCGGAGCCCGGGGATGCGAAGGCGCGTCGAGCGCATCAGGAACAGCGTCGTCGTCGGAGAGGTCTCGGAGACGCGACCCACCGTGGCCCTCGTCGGCCACCTCGACACCGTGCCGCCCCACGAGGACGAGGCCCTGCCGCGGCTCGAGGAGGACCGGGTGGTGGGCCTCGGCGCCAGCGACATGAAGGGCGCCCTGGCGGTCATCCAGTGCCTGCTGGAGGACCTGCGCCCGGAGGACACGGGCGTGGAGGTGATGGCGATCTTCTACGACAGGGAGGAGGGCCCCCACGAGGACAGCGGGCTGAAGACGGTCCTCGCGCAGCGCCCCGATCTGGCGAAGCTGGAGCTCGCCCTGGTGATGGAGCCCACCGACGGGGTGGTGCAGGTGGGCTGCCTGGGGTCCATCCACGCGACCCTGACCTTCTCTGGCAAGGCCGCCCACAGCGCCCGCCCCTGGCAGGGCGAGAACGCGATCACCGCCGCCGGCGCCTTCCTGGCCCGGCTCCACGAGATGAAGCCGATCGAGGTCGAGGTCGGCGGCCACGTCTTCACGTCGGTGGCGACGATCACCACCGCCCAGGGCGGCCGCTACCGCAACGTGGTGCCCGACACCTTCGTGCTGAACCTCAACTACCGCTTCGTCCCGGGCACGCCCCTCGAGGAGGCGCAGCAGCGGGTGCGCGAGCTGGTGCCCGCCTCGGCCGCGATCGAGTTCACCGACCTCGCGCCCTCCGGCGCGGTGCCCGATCACAACGCGCTGCTCGAGCGGCTGGTGAGCGAGGGCGGCCTGCAGGTCGCGCCCAAGATCGCCTGGACCGACGTCGCCCGGTTCACCGAGGCCGGGATCGACGCGGTGAACTTCGGGCCCGGCCGGAGCGACCAGGCGCACCAGGTGGGCGAGTACTGCGAGATCGCCCCCCTGGCCCGGGCCTACGAGGTGCTCTCGGCCTTCCTGAAGTCCTGAGGCCTCACCCCCGGCTCGAGGCGCCGATCGGCGCCCTCCGGGAGGGAGCGCTCCCGCCGCTCGCGCCGCAGCGACCGCAGGCCCTTCACGCAGCTGATGAGGAGGCCGATGGCCGCCGCCTCGTCGAGGTTGCCCACCACCGGGAGGGCGTCGGGGATCAGCTCGATGACGCCGGCTCCGGGGTTGAGCAGGTAGACCGCGCCGAGGAGACCGCCGAGGAGCAGGATCAGACCTTTGACGAGACGCATCGCGTGGACCTCCTTGGGACCGCGGGGGGTTCACCCTCTCCTACGCCCGGGAGCCCCGGGGCATTTCAGGGGCGTTGACCTTTCGGGGGAGCGGCCCCGATACAGGGGACATGCTGGCCAGCAGACGACAGGGCAGCGGCGCGCGTCCGTTGGTGCTCCTCCACGGCTTCCTGGGGGCCGGGCGCAACCTCTCCTCCCTCGCCCGCCTGCTCCTGCAGCGGCAGCCCGACCTGCTCCTCCACCTCCCCGACCTGCCCGGGCACGGCGCCTCGGCGCCCTCCCCGCGCGGCGCGGGCTTCCCGGCGATGGCCGCGGAGATGGAGCGCTTCCTCGCGGACCTGGGCCAGGCGGAGCCCGTGGACCTGGCGGGGCACTCCTTCGGCGCGCGGGTGGCGCTGGCCACCCTCGACCTCGCCCCGCAGCGCGTGGCCCGGGTGGCGATCCTCGACATGACCCCGGGAAGCCTCCACGCCCCGGCCGCGGATCGCATGGTGGCGGACCTGCAGGCGGCGCCCGACCGCTTCCCGAGCCGCGCCGAGGCCGAGGCGTACTTCCGGGCGCACACCGGCGACGAGCAGCTGATCGCCTGGCTCTCGATGAACCTCGAGCGCAAGGGTGACGGCGCGGTGGGCTGGCGGATCGACCGCGACTACCTCGCCGCGGTGCACGCCGCGACCCGCACGGTCGACCTGTGGCCGGTGGTCGAGCGACACCCCGAGCGGATCGCCCTCCTCCGGGGCGGCCGCTCACCCCTGGTCTCGAGCGGCGACCTCGAGCGCCTCGCGGCGCTGGGCATCGAGGTCGAGACCCTGGAGGCCAGCGGTCACTTCCTCCACGTCGACGCCCCGGAGGCGACCGCGCGCTGGCTTCAGCGGCGGGTGAGCAGCGCCCGGTAGGCGCCGGCCTTGGCCAGCTCGAGGGCCTCGGCGTCGAAGATCGAGACGATCAGCGGCGGCCCGCCGGGCAGGTCCTGCATCGCCTCGATCTTCTTCACGATCTCGGTGGCCTCGGCCAGGGGCAGACCGGAGCAGACCACCAGCCCGTCCGCGCCGACCTCGCCGGTGACCGCGACCACCGAGAGGCGCGGCACCGCGCGCTCGGCGTGCTGGGCGATCGAGTCGTGGAGGTCGGCCCCGCGGTCGGTGTGCACGTGAACCGCCGTCACGTCGGCCTTCCCGTCCGCCACCGCCAGCAGGGCGGCCTGGTAGCTCCCGGCGAAGCTCTCCTCGGCGAAGAAGCTCTCGGGATCGATGCCCGAGGAGCGCAGGTAGGCGTCCGGCAGCAGGTAGCCGCCGGTGGAGAGGGGATCGACCCAGATCGCCCGCTTGCCCCGCAGGCTCTCGAGGTCCCGGGCCTCACCGGTCCGCGCGAGGATCGCCGAGCGGTAGGTCGAGCGGCCGTTGCGCACCGCCTTGAAGATGCCGTGGTGCTGCCCGGAGAGCCGGGCGCAGAGCGAGGGCGGCGCCCAGGCCAGATCCGTCGTGCCGCCCAGGACCTGCCGCTCGAGCTCGTCGTAGTCCCGGGCGATCTCGACGGTCACCTCGCGGTCCAGCCAGCGTCCGAGCTCGGAGCCGAGCAGCTCCGCCCTCGCCGACGCACGATTCCGGCCCAACGCCGGTGGAATCAGCAGCTTGAGCTTCACCTTCATCCCTTCCCTGCTCGAGGCATCCTCCCCGGCGACGATCACGGTGGTCTCCCGGAGAATACCCGAAAGTCCGGGTTGCACGCTGCCGTCGCCTTCTGGCCCCACCTGCCCGGTGGGTTAGACTCCCTCTCCATGGATGCGCGACTCGCGGTGGTCCTCCTCTCCGGGGGGCTCGATTCGGCGACGGTCCTGGCCATGGCCCGGGCCACGGGGCACACCTGCCACGCCCTCTCGGTCGACTACGGCCAGCAGCATCGCACCGAGCTCGAGGCCGCCCGCCGGCTGGCCGCGCGGCTCGGCGCGGTGGATCACAAGGTGGTGAGGGTGGACCTCTCGGCCTTCGGCGGCTCGGCCCTCACCGATCCGTCCCTCCCGGTGCCCGAGGGCGAGGACCCCGAGGCCCGGGAGGCGGGGGTCATCCCCTCGACCTACGTGCCGGCGCGCAACACCGTCCTCCTCGGGATCGCCCTGGCCAACGCCGAGGTGATCGGCGCCCGGGATCTCTTCGTCGGCATCAACGCCGTGGACTACTCGGGCTACCCCGACTGCCGCCCGGCCTTCGCCCGGGCCTTCGAGGATCTGGCCAACCTCGCCACCCGCGCCGGGCTCGAGGGCACCCGCTTCCGGGTGCAGGCCCCGCTCCTCAAGATGACCAAGGCCCAGATCGTCCGCACCGGCACCGATCTGGGCGTCCCCTACGAGGAGACCGTCACCTGCTACCAGGCCGACGCCGAGGGGCGGGCCTGCGGCCGCTGCGACGCCTGCACCCTGCGGCGCCGGGGCTTCGAGGAGGCCGGCCTCCCGGATCCCACGCGCTACGCCTGAGGCCTCAGGGCAGGGTCCAGGTGAAGGTGGGCGTGCCGGTCGTTCCGCCGACCTCCAGGGTCGCGAAGGGGCCGCCACCCGCCACGAGGCAGTCACCGCCGACCACGGTGGGCGCGCCAGCGGCGTGGAGGGTGAAGGCGGCGCTGCACTGCACCCGGCCGGCGCCGAGATCGTAGCCGAGCTTCAGGCCGTAGCCGGTCTCCACCGAGAGGATCGGCTCGTCGGAGCAGAGCACCGTGTTGCCGCAGAGCAGCACCTGGGTGGTGCCGGGCTGAGGCCCCTGCCCGTAGGTGACCGGCGGCCCCAGCGAGGGGCTGGCCTGGTACTCGCCCAGGCCCCAGATCGCCGCGGGTGAGGCCGAGAGGTTCTCGACCAGCAGGTCGACCAGGAGGAGCGCCGGCTCCACGCAGCCGCCTTCGTGGCAGCGCTGCGGGCTGGTGCAGGTGCCGCAGACCCCGCCGCAGCCGTCGTCCCCGCAGGTGCGGTCGGTGCAGTCGGGCGTGCAGGTCGCCTCGCAGAGCCCGCTCACGCAGCGCTCGCCGCTCGAGCAGGTGCCGCAGACGCCGCCGCAGCCGTCGTCCCCGCACTCGAGGCCGTCGCACTGGGGGGTGCAGGTGGTGCAGACGCCGCCGCTGCAGATCTCACCGGTCTCGCAGGTGCCGCAGCTGCCGCCGCAGCCGTCGTCCCCGCACTGGGCGCCCAGGCAGCTGGGCACGCAGCCGCAGTAGGGGGCGGTCAGGCAGAAGGGCGCCGGGGCCTCGCTCCCGAGGTCCACACAGCAGCCGCCGGGGAGCTCGCCGCAGTCCTCGTCTCCTCCGGGGCAGGCCGGCGAGCAGAAGGTCGCGCCGTTGTTGTCCTCGAGGCAGGTCGCGCTGCGCGAGAGGTCGCAGTCGGTGATCCCCCCCGAGCAGGGCGTGCCCGGCGGGGCGCTGCCCCCGGCGACGCAGAAGTCGTAGGTGTTGCCCGCGCCGTCGGCGAAGGTCACGCAGCCCACGTTCCCCTCGCCGCAGCTCGTCAGGTCGCTGGCCTCGCAGGTGGCCGAGCAGACCGAGCCCGACTCCAGCGGGAGACACAAGGCCCCCTGGCAGTCGTTGCCCGTGGTGCAGGGCTCGCCGATGGCCCCCGGCCCGGCGGGGGAGCAGACCGGGAGCGCGCCGCCGGCGCCGTCGTCCACCGGGATGCAGGCCCAGTCCTCGGGGCAGGGAGGATCACTCGCCTCGCAGGTGCCGGTGCAGACCGCCAGGTTGGAGCCCACGGTGAGGCAGATCCCGCGGTGGCAGTCGCCGGCGTCGAAGCAGTTGGTGCCGAAGACCCGATCGACGTCGAGGCACTGGTCCCAGGCCAGGGAGCAGGCCTGCCCCTCGGGGCAGGTCCCGTTCTCGCAGGGCGTGCCGCAGGTGCAGCCGCCGAAGCTCGCCCCGAGGAGGAGCAGGAGACCCCCGAGGAGGGAGGGCCACCGCCAGCGCGCGCGACTCATTCCTCGCTCGCCCATCGCTTCTCGGCCAGCTGCCGCCGCCGCCCCCACTGGCGCAGCGCCTCGTCCCCCACCCGCTGGATGTCCCGGTTGTTCAGCCAGGCGGAGACCGGGGCGGCGACCAGGGGCACGGCCCGTCCGACGGAGCTGAGGCCCTTCTTCTGGAGGATGCGTAGGGCGAGGCGGGCGAAGACCGTGGGGCCGGTGCGGTAGAGCGGGCCGACGCCGTTGCCGCGGCCCAGGATCTCGAGGAGCTCGCTCTGTCCGCGCTCGGACTTCAGGTTCACCCGGAAGAGCTGCCCCAGCTCGACGATCAGCCGAAGCTGCAGGAAGGTGACCAGGAGGAGGTCCGCCGGCAGGGCGAGCAGCCCGAAGAAGCCGCTGACCATCCCGCCGGTGCCGGCGTAGGCCTTCTTCTCGTCGATCAGCTGCTGGGCCAGATCGGCCTCGGGCAGGAGGGGGTAGCGCTTCTTCAGGCGCTTCGTCTTCGGCCGCGCGATCTCGATCTCCTGGATGATCAGGCGATCGAGGCGGGTCCGGGCGATCTCGGAGATGGGGGGGAAGTCGGCCACCAGCTGACCAGTCTACTTCACCTCGAACTCGACGGTCTTCCTTGCGGTGGAGGCGAGCACCACCTCCAGCTTGTGGACCCCGGGGGCGCGGGCGACGAAGCCCGTCCAGTCGATGACGAAGTCCATGGTCTTCCCGCTGCGGGCGAAGGAGACCTCGCCCGAGGCGTCGGCGAGCTCGATGCCACCGGGGCCGACGATCCTCGCCTCGATGGCCGCCACCACCCCGTCGCTGGCGGAGAGGCGCAGGCAGGTCTGGAAGGGTCCGGTGGGCCCGGGGATCTTCTCCAGGGTGAAGCCCTTCAGCGCCGCCTTCGCGACGCAGCCGGTCTTCTTGTTCTTGATCTTGAAGCCGCGGCCCAGGGCCGCGCTCTCGACGGCGTAGGTGACCTTGGTGGGCGCCGCCATGCCGGGGGTCTTCGGCGCGGCCTTGCCCTCCATCTCGATGTCGCCCAGGGACTCGGTGTCGGGCTTGTCCAGCTCGAGCTTGGGCGGACCGAAGAGGTTCCCCAGATCGGGGGCCAGGTTCTCCTCGGCCGCCGCCGCGGCGGGGAGGAGCAGGAGCAGGGCCAGGACGCTAGAGGCGCACGCGCCTGCGAAGCTGGACGGGCATCTGGATCGGACCGGTGCCGAGAGTTCCATCGAGCGCAAGATCCACCTCCCCCGCGCGAAGCGCGTCGTAGAGTGCGCGCCCCGCTCGCGCGAAGTCCACCCTCACCGGCAGGGAGATCCGGCCGGTCTGGGAGGCCGCCACCGAGGGCGGCCGGCTCTGCCCCTCCGCCACCTGCCGGCCAGCCGCCTGGAGGCGGTAGTCGAGCATCCCCAGGGGGAGCGGGAAGGCGTTCTGGTTGGCCACGTCGAGGTCCACGTTGAGGGTTGCCCCGGCGAGGCTCAGGTTCGAGACCCGGGCGCCGGCGATCTGCACCCGCGGCAGGCGGGGCACGGGCAGCTGCCCCTGGGTCTGGAAGGGCACCTTGATCACGCCGGCGGGGGTGCCGAAGCCGAAGTGGCCGTCGGCGCCCCAGGGCACCTGCTGCTTCTGGTAGAGCGCCAGCAGCGCCTGGCCCAGATCCTGGTAGCGCACCGAGAGGGGCAGCTCGACCTGCGAGCTCCCCCGGGGCGCCAGCTCGATGCCGCGCTCGGACTCGCCGCGGGCCAGGGCGTGACCGTCCACCGTCAGGCCGTAGCCGATCGACGCCAGCCGCAGGCCCACCTCGTTGGGGTTGTCCACCCGCCAGTGCAGGCCGAGGGTGAGGCCATCGAAGGAGATGTTCTTCACCTCGAAGCGCTCGAAGGTCAGCTGCGGCTTCTGCACCACGTCGGCCAGCAGCGCCTCGAGGAAGGAGCAGCCGGAGGCCAGGAGGAGCCCACCGAGCCCGAGGACGGCCACGGCCGCCCGAAGCGAGTTTCGCTGTTTCTTGGTCACGAAGGCTCCGACGGCGAAGGGCCGCGGGATCTTCACTCGTCGGCGGAGGCCAGGATCTCGCCGGTGAAGCTCTGGATCCGGTCGCGGTCCGAGTCGCTCAGATCGAGGAACTGCACGCCCATGCCCAGGCCATCCCCGCGCTCGGGCACGTTCACCACCTGCCCGCGGCAGCGGATCGGCACGGCGTCCGGGCCTGGCAGCATGAAGACCACCTCGACCTCGGTGCCCACCGGATGGGGGATCGCCCGGTCGAAGAAGGCCCCACCCTCGGAGAGATCGCCGCTGACGTGGAAGTAGAGGTCGCCTCCAGCGGTGAGCTCCATGGGGATCGCCAGGACGTGCCGCTCGGAGGTCCTCCGGTCCACCTTGCGGCGTTCCTTGATGAAGTCCTCGTGCTTCTGTCGGCGGTCGCGTGCCCTGCTCATGGTCGAGGGAGGCAGATTACCACAACCCGCAGGTCCAGTGGTCGACCCCTCCCCCTCAAAAACGATGGCCGCTGGCCAGGGCCAGCCCCTCCCGGGGGGCCAGGAGGCGCCCGATCCGGCGGGCGTCACAGGGGCGCAGGCCCACGAAGCGGTAGCCCAGGACCCCGTCCCCGTCGTGGCTGACCACCTGGGCCCAGGTCATCAGGGGGAACTCCTCCAGGTCGTCGGGCAGCTCGAAGGTCAGGCGCACCAGGGTGCCGATGGGCAGGGGCGGCCCGTCCCCCAGGCTGGTCCCCAGCACCGAGAGGTCCACGGTCAGGGCCCGGGTGGCCTCTCCGCCGTAGCGCAGCTCGACCATGAGCTCGATGGGGTGCCGGTCGAAGCCCCGCCGGCTGCGGGTCCGCCGCTCGTCGCCCCGCCGGCGCTCGTCCCCGAAGCGGTGGACGGGCACCAGGCTGCCCCGGCGGTCGTCCTGCCGGCGATCGGGGACGTTCCCGCCGGAAGGATCGGAGGGCAGGTCGGCGAGGGGGTTGGTGAAGAGGTCGGTGGAGAGGGCGTGGGGCATGGGGGCCTCCTGGCAGGCTTCGTTTCCCTCCCCCTTTCCAAGGCCCGTGCCAGCCGGGCCGGACGCAGCGCGTCGCGTCATTCCGGGCACTTAGCCCGGAGCGCCCGCCGGCCGGCCCGCCCCCTGGTGTGTGGTTGCGCGTACAGGCACCGACCTGTGCACACCAGGGTCCAGTTTCTGAACAGCCCCGGGCCGGACCTAGGAGTGGGCCGTGACCTGGCGGAGCATGTCGATCTCCTCGAGGGCCTTGCCGGCCCCGATGACCACCGCCGAGAGGGGGTCCTCGGCCAGGAAGACCGGCAGGCCGGTCTCCTCGCGCAGGAGCAGATCGAGGTTCTTCAGGAGCGCGCCGCCGCCGGCCAGGACGATGCCCCGGTCGGCGATGTCGCCGGCCAGCTCGGGCGGGGTGCGCTCGAGGGTGACCTTCACCGCCTCGACGATGGCGTTCACCGGCTCGGAGAGGGCGTCGCGGATCTCGTCGGAGGAGACCGTCAGGGTGCGGGGCACGCCGGCCACCAGGTCGCGGCCCTTGATCTCCATCTGGGTGACCTCGTCGGAGGGGTAGGCGTTCCCGACGGTCATCTTGATGAGCTCGGCGCTGCGCTCACCGATGAGCAAGTTGTACTTGCGCTTGATGTGCTGGATGATCGCCTCGTCCATCTTGTCGCCGCCCACCCGCACGGAGCGGGAGTAGACGATGCCGGCGAGCGAGATGACGGCGACGTCGGAGGTGCCGCCGCCGATGTCGACGATCATGTTGCCGGCCGGCTCGGTGATCGGCAGGCCGGCGCCGATGGCCGCGGCCATGGGCTGCTCGATGAGGTAGACCTCACGGGCGCCGGCGCTCTCGGCGGCCTCGCGCACGGCGCGGCGCTCGACCTCGGTGATGCCCGAGGGGATGCCGATGATGATCCGGGGCTTCACCAGCGCCTTGCGGTTGTGGGCGGTCTGGATGAAGTAGCGCAGCATCGCCGCGGTGATCTCGAAGTCGGCGATGACGCCGTCCTTCATCGGGCGGATGGCCACGATGTTCCCCGGGGTGCGGCCGAGCATCTCCTTGGCCTGCTTGCCCACCGCCAGCACCTTCTTGCCGCCGCGGGCGTCCTGCTGCACGGCGACCACCGAGGGCTCGTTGGAGACGATCCCCGCCCCCTTCACCACGATGAGGGTGTTCGCGGTCCCCAGGTCGATGGCGAGGTCTCGGGAGAAGATCTGATAGAGCCAGTTCAGCATTCGCGTTGGTCCCCTGGCGGCGCGTGCCGGTCACGGTCGGGTCCCCGCTTTCTGCCGTCTATCCGGCGTAATCACAAGGAGTTTTCCAAAAGGTGTAGACTGCAAGGTTGCAACGCATGGCCGCCCCTGTTTCATCCGCGGAGCTCGAGCTCGCCCCGCCGGCCGGGGACATGCCCCCCTGTCCGCAGTGCGGCCACGTCCACCTGAGCCCCACGAACTACTGCGGCGGCTGCGGCGCCGACCTCCGGGGGCTGGGCGGAGACACCGACACCCTGGTGGGCGCCTCCCTCGATGTCCTCATCGACGGCCGCTACAAGATCCAGGCGAAGCTCGGCGAGGGGGGGATGGGCTCGGTCTTCCGGGTCGAGCACGTCCGGATGGGCAAGGTCTGCGCCCTCAAGCTCCTGCGCCCCGAGCTGGTCGACGGCCCCCGGGGCAAGATGGTGCGGGACCGCTTCAAGCAGGAGGCGCGGATCGTCTCCCGGCTGGTCCACCACAACACCATCCAGGTCTTCGACTTCGGCCAGACCCGGGACGGCGCCCTCTACCTGGTGATGGAGTTCATCCGGGGCCGGCCCCTCTCCGACATCCTGCGGGAGGCCGGGCGCCTGCCCGAGCTGCGGGTGGCCAGCATCGGCGCCCAGGTCCTGCGCTCCCTGGCCGAGGCCCACGAGGCCGAGATCATCCACCGGGACATCAAGCCGGCCAACGTGATGCTGGTCGATCTGCGGGATCGCAAGGACTTCGTGAAGGTCCTCGACTTCGGCATCGCCAAGCTCACCGCCCGCGCGAAGGGCGACACCGGCGCCGGCGAGATCGTCGGCACCCCCTACTACCTCTCCCCCGAGCAGGCCCGGGGCGACCCCCTCGACGGCCGCAGCGACCTCTACTCCCTCGGGGCGATGCTCTTCGAGATGCTCACCGGGCAGGTGCCCTTCACCGCCGAGACCCCGCTGGGCGTGATGACGGCCCACATCACCCGGCCGGTGCCCAAGATCCGGGAGCACGAGGGAGGCCAGGGGGTGAGCGCCGAGATGGCGGCCATCCTCGAGAAGGCGATGGCCAAGCGCCCGGCCGACCGCTTCACCGACGCCGACGAGATGCGCGCGGCCCTCGAGGCGCTGGTGGGCCGGGGCCTGGGGACCTCCCAGGAGATCGTGGCCCTGCCGGTGGATCCCACCGAGAGCGGGTCGCACCTGGCCGCCCGGGCCGACTTCGAGCGCTTCGCCCGCCGCCTGGTCATCTCCCGCTTCCTCAAGGCGATGGCGCCGGCGGTGCTCCTCGCGGGCGGCCTCGGCGGCGCCTACGCCTGGTGGCAGCAGCCCGCGCCTCCCCTCAGCGTCGAGGCCGAGCCCAACGACGATCCCCGCACCGCCAACCTCCTCTCCCCCGAGCGGGTCTCGGATCTGCCCTCCCTCGCCGCCCGCCTGGCCTCCCGCCAGGAGGGCCTGCGCACCGTCGAGGGCCACCTGGGCAAGCGGATCTCGAGGACCCAGGGGGACGCCGACTTCTACCGGCTCGAGCTGCCCGGCCCCGACCCCGCCACCCTCTTCGCGAGCATCGAAGGGCTGCCCAACATCGATCTGGTGCTGGAGCTGCTGGGCGAGCGCCGGGACGCCCCCGGCAAGCTGGAGGTGATCGCCCGCGCCGATCGCAAGGGCACCCACCGCGGCGAGGCGCTCCCGGCCATCGAGATCACGCCGGGCACCTGGATGCTCCAGGTGCGCCAGGTGCTGGTGGGCGACGAGGACGGCAAGCTCCCCCTGCCGGTGGAGAACGTCTCGGACGACTACCAGCTGAAGGTCGCCCTGCTCCCCTCCGGCCTCACCCAGGAGCGCGAGCCCAACGATCGGCCCGAGGAGGCCAGCCCCCTGCCGGCCGGGAAGCCCGTGATGGCCATGACCGGCCTGGGCGGCTCGGAGGACTGGTGGCGGCTCGAGGCGATCCCCGAGGGCGCCGAGCTCACCCTCTCCGCCCCGGAGGAGGCCGACCTCGAGGTGGTGGTGCCCCCGGCCGAGGGCGCGAGCAAGAAGCAGCGCCGGCGCCCCCGGGCGCGACTCCAGGTGCGGGCCGGCAGCACCGGCACCCTGCAACTCCCCGCGAGCCCCGAGGCGCCGCTCTCCCTGCTGGTGCGCACCGAGCGCTGCGAGAGCGCCTCCGCGGCCTACGCCCTCGAGCTCACCCTCCCCGGCCAACCCTGAGGCGAGCTCGAACGCGCGGGCCTCCGCTTCGGGCGGTGGGCGCCCGGCGTCGCCGCGGGGAGTGACCTCACCCCCCACCTGAGGCTATGTCGCCGGATGGGGTTGGAGATGGGTAGGGACGGGGTGAGCAGCGGGCCGCGAGGGCTCTGGCCCACCGGCGCGCTCGCGCTGGGTCCCGACCTCGACGGCGAGGCGCAGCGCAGCAACCTGCAGCGCCTGCAGCAGGTGACCCGGGCGCGCTGGATCGCCCTGGGGGGCTTCGTGCTCTACGTGGCCTGCCTCTACTTCGTCGCGCTGCGCGGGGACGGCTCCCTGCTCTCGCCCGAGCAGCTCCACGCCCCGGTCGCCTCCCTCTTCGTGGTCTTCACCTACAACCTCCTCTTCCAGCTCACCCACCGGCGCTGGGCGCAGGTCTGGCAGGCCAACCTCTGGCTGCTCCTGCTCGACACCCTGATCGTGACGGTCGTGGTGCACTACTCGGGCGGCATCCAGAGCCTCTTCTGGGTGCTCTACGTCCTGATCATCATGGAGACGGCGTTCCTCCTCGAGCGCCCCCGCGAGATCTGGACCGTGATGGGCTTCGTGCTGGTCCTCTACGGTGGACTCATCGGCGCGGAGCACTTCGGCGCCCTGCCCACCCTGCCCATGCCCTTCCTCCGGCCGGCCCTGCTGGAGAACCACGACTTCCTGCTCGTCACCCTGGGCCTGGTGCTGGCCATCTGCTCGGCGGTCTGCGGGGTCTCGATCACCCTGGCCCGGATGATCCGGGACCGGGAGGCGGCCCTGCGCCAGATGGTCGTGCGGGACGAGCTGACGGGGCTCTACA
Source organism: Deltaproteobacteria bacterium (assembly GCA_029210625.1). Lineage (NCBI taxonomy): Bacteria > Pseudomonadati > Myxococcota > Myxococcia > Deltaproteobacteria bacterium. Next base: position 119,347 of record JARGFU010000012.1, read on the forward strand.
ACCGCCGGCACTTCTTCCAGTGCCTGCACGGTGAGCTCGCGCGCTGCGAGCGCTACGGGGGCACCTTCTCCCTGCTGCTGGTCGACCTCGACGACTTCAAGCAGATCAACGACCGCCAGGGCCACCTGATCGGCGACGAGGTCCTGCGGGCCACCGCCAAGATCCTCGGCGCGAGCCTCCGCCGCAGCGGGGGCGAGCGGGGCTACGACGTGGACATCGCCTGCCGCTACGGGGGCGAGGAGTTCGCGATCATCCTCCCGGAGACCGGCTGCCCCTCCCCGGCGGGCGGGGCCTTCCGGGTGGCCGAGCGGGTGCGAAATCGGCTCTCGGCGACGCTCATCTCCGGCCACCGGATCACGGCGACCATCGGCCTCAGCACCTACCCCGAGCACGGCCGGACGCCCGACGCGCTGATCGCGGCCGCCGACGAGGCGCTCTACCGGGCCAAGGCCCAGGGCAAGAACCGGGTGCTGATCGCCTCTCCGTCCCGGCGCGAGCCGGCGGCGCCCGACGGCCTCGCCCGGCGCCGCCTGGCCTGATCCCCAACCGCGCCCGTTCGGGCTGGCGTTGCCTGCCTGGAGTCGAGGGTTCAGCGTCGATCCGGCAGCCACCATGGAGCGGGTTTGGGCTCGAGGATCGGGGTCACCGATCCATCCGGATCCAGCAGGAGTAGACCTCCTCCATGGTCCCTCTGCAGTAGGCGGGTGCCCAGGCTTCCGACCGGAAGCGCCGAGAACTCGGCTCGCGACCACCAGCTATTCCTCAGCTCCACATCGCGTGCCACCTCTGACCACTCCCCGGAGGCCAGGTCGACGAGGTGGGTTGTCTTCTCGTAGGTCTTGCCTGGACCGAAGCGCGTGAGACCGACCACCAGCTTGCCAGGCTCGAGCTCCCAGCCCAGCTCTCCCGTGAACGTCGCTCCCGGCACCCTGCCCGGCAGCGCCAGGGTCCGGGCGTCGCTCTCACCAGCGACATTCAAGGCAAGGGTCCCCGACTCGTCCCGCCGGAAGTAGACGAGTCGATCATCGTCGAGGAGCCGGAAGGCTCGAGCCGTGTCGATCGTGGCCCGGATCTCCAGGGTCTCGGGGTCGAGGAGCCAGGTCTTCTCGTCTCTCCAGCTCGCGAATCCGAGCAAAGGGTCAACGGGTCCCCCGCGGATCAAACCGCTGGGCGACGTCGTGGGTAGCTCCCGACGGGCAACGACTCGCAGCTTCCCTTCCGCTGGATCCAGCTCCTCGAGCACGAGGGTCACCTCGCGGGACTTCGCAGGCTGGACCTGGAGGATGCGCAGGCGCTCTCCGACGAAGGCCATCCTCGGCACCGAATCTCTCGACCTGCTGGCGTTGCGCGTCCTGGCAAGAAGCTCACCGGACTGGAGATCCCAGATCGCGACCTCACCCTACCCCAGGACCGCCAGTCGCCTTCCGCTGGCATCCAGGACCAGATCCAGACCCGAGAGGATCAGGCTGTCGCTCGAGGGCTCGGCCGTGGATTCCAGCCTCCGCGTTCGGACCCCCCGATCACCGAGCTCCGCGACGACGACCCGTGAGGGTCCCTCACCGGGTCGACCTGCGTACTCCAACCATGCCGCCGTGGTGCCGTCTCGCGAGAGCCGCGGCATCGACGCCGCGAAGTACGGAATCTCCCGGGAGAGGCCCGTCCTGGCCTGGACCAGGAAGACCGGATGGCGTCGCACACCACCCCGGGCGCTCCGACCAGCGACGGTCATCCACTCCCCCGTGGAAGCCGTGTCTGTGGCGTAGATCGTTACGAGGTCGTCAACGTCGGCCTTCACCGCCCAGCGGGTGAAGAGATCGGCCCCCACCCCGCAGGGAATCAACATCCCCCAGGTCGCCAGCGCCATCGCCCGGTAACCCCGGCGCAGATCCAGTCGACCGCGCCAGCTGGCGTTCTCCCGCACCGAGCAGCGCGACGACCAGGGCCACCGCGGCCACGACCGCGAGCACCTGCAGCAGCCAAATCTCTCCGACATCGGTGAGCCGCCGCCAGATCATCGTCGCGATCAGCGCCAGGAGGGCCGCGCCCAGGAGGTCCAGCGCCATCCACCCGCTTCGCGCCCGCACCATCAGGCTGATCCAGTTGGCGAGGAGCAGGATCAGGAGCAGCCCGCCCATCACCGCGAGGTCGAGGCCCGGGGGGAAGGGGGTCCCGGCGAAGTCCGCGCCCTCGTAGACGCCGAGCGTCATCAGGATCCGGGTCGGCGCCAGGGTGATCGCGAAGGCCGCCGCTGCCACGCCCCAGGACGTGATCACCTTCCCGAACCAGATCGCCCGGGTGGAGATGGGGCGAGAGAGCAGGAAGGCCAACCGGCCGTCGTCCACCTCCCGGGCCACCGTCGAGCCGCCGAGGCCGATGGCCAGGCCCACGCCGAGGCTCAGCGCGAGCCCCTCCGCCAGCGGCAGGAGCAGCCATCCCCATCCGCCGGCCGGCCGGAGCGGGGGCACGAGAGAGAGCAGGATCGGGAAGACGCCGAAGACCACCGCCACCAGCAGATAGCGCCGGGCACCGAGCCACTCCCGGGAGGCGACCGCCAGCAGGGGCCTCATGACGGCACCTCCTGCTCCCCACCACCGAGGGCGACGAAGATCTCCTCCAGGGAGAGCGCGGAGACCTCGCAGCCCTCCTGGCCCCAACCCTCGGTGAAGTCGCTGACCACGGCCTCCTGCCCCCAGGGCCCCTCGCGCCGCTGAACGACCGTCAGCTCGCCGGCCGGCCCCTCGCCCTCCTGCCAGCGGAGCAGGCGGAAGCGCTCCTTCAAGCGCTCCAGCGGCTCGTCGAGGATCAGCCGTCCCTCCTTCAGGAAGGCCACCCGGTCGGCGAGGCCCTCGATGCCGGCGAGGTCGTGGGTGGTGATCAAGATCGTCCGCCCGCCACCGGCCAGCTCGTCCACCAGCTCCTCCAGGATCGAGCGCCGGGCGACGGCGTCCAGACCGAGAGTGGGATCATCCAGGATCAGCAACTCGGAGTCGGTGGCCAGCGCCAGGGAGAGGGCGACCTGCGCCTTCTGGCCCCTGGAGAGGCGGCGGAAGGGTCGGTGACGAGGGATCGCGAAGCGGGTCAGGCGCCGCTCCAGCGCAACCTGGTTCTAACGCGCGTGGATCGGGGAGACCACCCGCGCGATCTGATCGACGGTGAGCTCGGGCGGAGCGTCGGGGCTCTCCGGGACCACGCCCACCCGCGCCATCAGGGCCGCCCGACGGCGCCAGACCTCCTCCCCGAAGAGGGTGACCCGCCCTGCGTCGGGCCGGCGGTGGCCGAGCAGGCAGCGGATCAGCGAGGACTTGCCCGCCCCGTTACGGCCGAGGAGGGCGCAGACCGAACCCTCGGGCACCACCAGTGAGACCTCGCTCACAGCAGTGCTGCGCCCGTAGCGCACCGTCAGCGCCTCGATCGCGATCGTCACCTCGCTACTCATCGCCCTCCCCTTTCCGGTCCTGCTCCAGCTCGTCGAAGGCCCCGCGCAGGGCCTCGATGGCCTCGGTCCGCCCGGCGTCGAGGGTCCGGGCCAGGCTGGCGTAGCGGGCGGCTCCCTCCCGTAGGCGCTGCTCTCGCTCGCCCTCGTCCAGGATGGGGGCCGCCTCGGCCACGAAGGTGCCCTGCCCTCGCCGCACCTCCAGCACTCCCGCCTCGCAGAGGCGCTGGTAGGCCTTCGAGACCGTCGCCGGGTTGATCCGCAGCTCCCGGGCCAGCTCCCGCACCGAGGGAACGATCGTCCCCGGCTTCAGGGTCCGGCTGGCCACCAGGTTGCGCACGCCCTCCTCGATCTGCCGCCAGATCGGGACGGCATCGGCGGGATCGACGTGCAGCAGGTGGCGCAAGCGGGACTCCTCCCCGGGGTCGGCAGGTGCATCAGTGTAGTAGTACACTGACTCACTCCACCAAGGAGATCAAGTCCCTCGTTCGCGCCTGTCCCGGATGACGCCTTGACGTCATAGCGTCAAGTAGCTACTTTGGAGCCATGAGCGGGAAGCGCGCCACGGTCTATTTCGACGAGGCCCTCCACCGGGTCCTGCGGCTCAAGGCGGCGGAGACCGACCGATCCGTCTCCGACCTGGTGAACGAGGCGGTCCGAGCGAGCCTCGTCGAGGACGCCGAGGACCTCGAGGCCTTCGCCGATCGCGTCAGTGAGCCCGACCTCTCCTTCGAGGAGGTCGTCAAGGGGCTGCACGCCAGTGGCAAGCTATGAGCTGAAGATCAAGCCCTCGGCCGCCAAGGAGCTCGAGGGGATCGGCAGCAAGAAGGACCGGCAGCGCATCGTCGCCCGCATCAGCTCTCTCGCCGTCGACCCCCGCCCCCCCGGCTGCCAGAAGCTCTCGGGCTCGGAGAAGTACCGGGTGCGCCAGGGCGTCTACCGGATCCTCTACACCGTCGACGACGAGATCGTAACCGTCGTGGTCATTCGCATCGCCCACCGCCGCGACGTCTACCGATAGCTTTTCCCGGGGAAGTGAGCGCCCGGCCGCGGCGCGCGCAGCGCCGCAGGGCGCGGCCCCGTGAACCCCTGGCCCGAGCTGGGGGGTTCGGGGGGAGCGGACGCTACCCCCGACTCTTGACGATCAGGCGGTGGGCCTTCAGGCGCAGGGCGTTGATGGCGATGAAGCCCTTGCTGTCCTGCTGGTCGAAGCCCCCGTGGATGTCCATCGAGGAGAGGTTCTCGTCGTAGAGCGAGCTGGGGGAGGTGCGCCCCACCGGCATGCAGTTGCCCTTGTAGAGTTCGAGGGTGACGACGCCGTCGATGAGCTCCTGGGACTTCTTCAGGGCCGCCGAGAGGAAGTCCATCTCGGGGCTGAACCAGTAGCCGTTGTAGATGATGTCGGCGTACTCGGGGGCGAGCATGTCGCGCAGGCGGCGGACCACCTGGTCCATGGCGATGCCCTCGAGGTCGCGCAGGGCCCGGTGGAGGATGGTGCCCCCCGGGGTCTCGTAGATGCCGCGCGACTTGATGCCCACGTAGCGGTTCTCGACGATGTCGATCCGGCCGACGCCGTTCTTGCGGCCCAGCTCGTTGCAGAACTCGAAGAGGGCCAGCGGCTCGGTCTCCTCCCGGCCGTCCTCGAGGTTCTTCACCCGCACCGGGATCGCGTTCCGGAACTCGACATCGATCTTCGTCACCGCGTCCGGCGCGTCGGTCGGGTCGAGGCAGACGGTGAAGATCTCCTTGCCGGGCCGGGCCGAGGGGTCATCGAGGATCCCCGACTCGTAGGACTTGTGCATGAGGTTCTCGTCGGTGGAGAAGGGCTTCTCCAGGGTGACGGGGATCTCGATGCCCTGCTCCTCGGCGAAGGCGATCAGGTCCTTGCGGCCAGCGAAGCGGTCGAGGAAGGCCTTCTCCTTCCAGGGGGCGAAGACCTTCAGGTCCGGGGCGAGGGCGGCGAAGCCCAGCTCGAAGCGCACCTGGTCGTTGCCCTTGCCGGTGGCGCCGTGGGAGACGAGCTGCGCGTTCTCCTGGCGGGCGACGGCGACGTGGGCCTTGGCGATGATGGGGCGGGCCAGGGCGGTGCCCAGGAGGTAGCGCCCCTCGTAGACCGCGTTGCCGGCCACCGCCGGGAAGATGAAGTCGGTGACGAACTCGCGCTTGAGGTCCACCACGTGGACCGCGTCGGCGCCCGTGGCGATGGCCCGGCGGCGCACCTCGTCGAAGTCCTCCTCCTGGCCCACGTCGGCCACGAAGGCCACGACCCGGTAGCCCTCGAGGACCAGCCACTTGAGGATGATGGAGGTGTCGAGGCCTCCGCTGTAGGCGAGAACGACGGTTTCCTTGCTCATGGGCGGGGGTCTACCAGCCCCCCCCGCCGAAAATCCAGCCACCAATGAACCTTTCGGGCCCGCCGGGCGTCAACAAGGTGGGGCGCAGCTCGATCCGGAACCGGGAAAGGAATGGCCTCCCGCCCGGCGAAGCCCTCCGCGCCCACCCTCTACCCCCTGCAACGCTGACACGATGACACGCCCCTGGCGCCAGACCGACACGCCGTCGCGGCCCCCGGGAGGCCTCCGGGGCCCCGCCCGAGGGGCCGCGGCCACCGGATTTCAGGCACTTGGCCGGATCCGGGCCGGGAAATCAGGACTGGCACGCAATGTGGAAACGAACCCAACGTAGGGATGACCATGGAGCGGAGGACACATCGAGCCGATCGTTGGCTCCTCGGGCTGGCCGCCGCGGCGGGGACGCTGCTGCTGGTCGCCACGATGGTCAGCGGTCAGAGCCGGGCCAAGGCGAAGGGCGAGCCCCGCCGGGCGCCCATCGCCCGGGACAGCCGGCTGGTCTACGACCTGGCCCTGATGAACGCCGAGGGCGAGCTCCTGGCGCGGCCGCGCCTCCTGGGGCGGGCCGGACAGCCCCTCCTCCTCACCTACCGCAACCCCGAGGCGCGGGCGCAGGGGCGCTCGCCCGCCCCGGATCTCACCCTGGGCCTGGACGCCCTGGTGGCCCCCGACGGCCTCGACCTGGCCCTCGACCTCGCCCTGGATCGCGGAGCGCCGGAGCGGGTGCGGCTGCGCCTGCCCCTGACCGAGCGCCGCACCCTGCGCATCCCCCGGGAGGGCGGTGACCTCTACCTCGCCATCCACGCCCTCGCCGTCGACACCCCCGAGTTCGACAGCTGGGCGGAGGGCGTCCGGGCCGCCGAGCGCCTGCGGCGCGTGCCGGAGGCCTAGGGCACCTGGGGCAGGAGGGCGTGGAAGGTGCCGGAGACCGTGTAGGTCCCGGCGCTGATCCCCGCCTCCACGTCGGCGGCGTTCGCGGGCACCGCCGTGCAGTCGGGCGCCGAGGTGGCGTGGACCAGCACCAGGGGTGAGTAGCCGGTGGCCGCCAGGCGGTGGGAGAAGACGTTGGCGCCACCGCAGGGCGCGCCGCCGGCGCCGGTGAACTGCCACATCTTGCCGACGAGCACGGTGGGCGGCTCGTTGTCCGGATCGGTCGAGGGCACCAGCGCCAGGGTGTCACCCTCGCCGGTCCCGGGCGCCTCGAAGACGTCGACGCTGCGCTTGTCGGCCCAGACCGTGAGGCGCCGCGGGCTGCCGGGCACCGGCCCGTCCTGGAGGTCCACGGTGGGGTCCACCGGCCAGAGGGCGCGCACCTCGTTGGTGCCCCGCACGACGAAGCCAGTGGCGGGATCGCGGCGGGCGAAGCGCAGGGTGGTGGCGCTCTTGATCCCGTCGGGGGTGTAGCCCTCCACGGCCTCGACCTCCACCACCTGCACCAGGAGCGAGTAGTTGCCCGAGTCGGGGTTCAGCTCGAGCACGGGGGTGCCGAGGGGCGCGCCGGCCGCGTCGACGAACTGGTAGAGCTTGCCCACGCTGAGGCCGCCGGTGCCGAAGACGTTCACCAGGGGCTCGGAGTCGCTCGCGCGGGACATCAGCCAGAAGTCGATGTTCTGGTCGTTCGCCTTGCCGGCGGCGTGGATGATCTCGCCGTTGCGGTTGCTGGCCCGGAAGGCCCCGAAGGCGTCCCGGAGGAACATGTTGGGGTAGGCGGCCGTGGGATAGGGCCCCTGATCCGCGTCGGAGTAGCGGTCGGGATCACAGAGGCCGCCCTCGCGGCAGGACTTGGTGACCGAGCCGCCGCCGTCGACCACGCCCCCGTCCGCATCGACGATCACCTCGGGGCTGACGGTGAAGGGGATCGAGGCGGTCCAGCCCATGCCCTGGCTGTCGAGGAGCTGGATCTGCCACTCGTAGATGCCCGGGGTGTCGACCTGCACCGTGAAGAAGGAGGTCTGCTCGACCATCCAGATCGGCACGTGGGAGAGGCCGTCGGGGCCCAGGGGCGGCACGAAGGAGGAGGGGGCAGGGAACTGACCGTCCACGTTGCCGTCCACGACCTGCCCGGCCCGGGAGATGGTCCCCTCGATGGTGATCGGGAAGGTGTCGTTCGCGATCAGGGGCAGGCCCGTACCCGAGGGGGTGTCCCCGGTGGGCGCGCCCTCGGTGGGGACCAGGTTCATCAGGAGGTAGATCCCCGCGGGCTGGTCGAACTCGGTCTCGATGAAGCCGCCGGTGTGCTTGAAGCCGGCCTCGCTGACGACGCCGGACCACTCGTCGTCGTAGGGCGGCGCGTGCTCGGCGGCGGGGACGATCACCTCGTAGTCCAGGTCGAGCGCGTGCTGGCCGCCGGCGACCAGGGTCTCGAGGGTCTCGCCGAGCTCGATGAAGCCGCCGGCCTGATCGCCCATCGGGGCCGAGAAGAACTGGAAGCCCACCGGCTTCCAGGTCGGGCTGCCGTGGGACTCGAGGAACACCTCGAAGGGGACGTCCGTGCCGCCGCCGCCGTCGGTCCCACCGTCTCCCCCGCCGTTGTTCTTCTTCGGACAGGCCGCGGCGAGCAGGAGGGCGGCACCCAGGGCGAGGGCGGGGGCGAGGCTGCGCATGATCTTCCTTTCGATGAGGCCCGGGCCGGGCGTCTCCTTCGTCAGGCCCCGACGGCACACCAGTCGGGGATACTAAGCGCCACCCCCCGCGGCGTCCGTCAAGGATGACGGGAGCCCAGCCGGCCGAGATTGAACGCCCCGGTTCCGGGTGCTATCGACGAAATCCGACGAAGTTCTCGAGCCCGCAAACGGGGTCCCCATGCGCCGCATCCTCCCTCCCCTCCTCCTGCCCCTCCTCCTCCTCCTTCCTGCCTGCGACGGCGGCGGCGGTGACACCGACGGCGGCGTCGACGTGGTCACCGACGAGGAGTATTTCGGGCTGGCCCTCGGCAGCTGCTTCGTCCTCCAGGGCGGCCTCGGCGGCGTGCAGGAGATGACCATCGGCGTCGAGGCCGAGAACGACGCCCTCGGCTTCATGGCCCGGCAGATCCGCTACCGCCTCGGGGGCTTCCTGCGGCGCACCGACTACGTGACCGTCGAGGACGGCCTGGTGAAGATCCACCAGCGCTCCGAGGTGGGCTCGCCCAACATGGACGTGGAGTTCGACCCGCCCATCGACTGGCTGGCCCGCCCCTTCCGGCCCACCGGGACCAACCCTCTGCGCACCGACACCACGGCCACCGACGTCTTCACCAGCGAGACCGAGACCTGGACGGCGCGCACCTCCCTCACCGAGGCCGAGTCGATCACCGTCCCTGGCCTCGCCGAGGCCGTGGAGGCCTTCCCGGCCTTCGTGGTCTACGACCGCACCGACGCGGGTGGCGGCATGACCTCCCAGGAGGATCGCTTCCACCTCGTCCCCGAGGTCGGCTTCATCAAGGCCGATCTCTTCGGGACCGACTGGCCTGACGTCCAGCTCATCGAGGTCCGCCAACTTCCATCGGGGGAAACGACATGTACGGGAAGCTGAAGTCCACGCTCACGCTCGCCGCTCTCATGCTCGCGCCGGCCTGCGCCGGCAAGCAGGAGGTGGGCCCCGCGCCCGACGCGCCCCGCTTCGAGTACGGCCGCGTGCGAACCACCGCCCAGGACCTGTCGAGCTTCACCGTGACCTTCGACGCCACGGCCCACAACCCGACGGCCGCGGCCATCACCCTGCAGAAGGCCACGCTCGAGCTCTCCACCGGCGACGAGATCCTGGCCGAGGCCGTGGTCGAGCTGAACCTCGAGGTGCCCGCCGGCGGCCAGGCGGACCTCACCCTGCCAGCCTCGGTGACCTACGCGCGCAGCGCCGAGGAGATCCAGGCCTTCGCCCAGACCAAGAGCCTGCCGCTCCTGATGGAGGCGACGGTCTCGGTGGCCGGGGCCAGCCCGATGAGCTTCTCCCGGGCGGGGATGGTCCGCAGCCCTCGCCTGCCCTACCCCACCTTCGGCGATCCCGACGCGGCCCGGCAGCGCAACGACGCCATCGCCGCGGTCTTCCGGCTGGCGGTGCACAACGACAACCCCTTCGAGATCAAGCTCGACTTCGTGCGCTACGACCTGAAGGTCGAGGGCAAGTCCCTCTCCGACGGCAAGCTCGGCCTGGGCCAGACCATCCCGCCCTCCTCCTCCGCCCTCTTCGAGGTGCCGGTGGATCTGACCGAGGCGGAGCTCCCTGGCCTGGAGGTGACCGTGAAGGAGAAGAACGCCCTGGACTACGAGCTCGTCGGCAGCATCGAGATCGACGGCCTCTCCCTGCCCATCGATCTCGAGAGCTCGATCCAGTTCACCGCCGAGCGCTGATCGCATGGCAACCAGTCGCCACGCAGACAAGATCGTCTGGTCGAACCGCCTGGTCACGGGCTCGGCCAACCTCGACGCCGAGCACCGCGAGATCGTCGAGTGGCTGGGCTTGGTCGCTCGCTCCATCGAGGGCGAGGACGAGAGCCACGGCCTCTTCCACGCCTCCCGCTACCTGCGCCGCTTCTGGGACGACCACACCGAGCACGAGCGCTCCATGATGTTGGACCGCGGCTACGACCCTCAGGCGACCGCGGCGCACCTGGCGTCGCACCAGGAGCTCGTCGTGCTCCTCGACTCGATCCAGACCGCCCACGGCCTCGGCGAGCGCCCCGCGGCCACCCTGCACCAGATCTACGTCTGGCTGATCGACCACATCGAGCGCCACGACGCCCCCTTCATCGCCTTCATCCGGTCGATGAACGAGCGCTGAAGGGGCGCGCTCACTCCACGGTCACGCTCTTGGCGAGGTTGCGGGGCTGATCCACGTCCGTGCCGCGGTGATCGGCCACGTGGTAGGCCAGCAGCTGGAGGGGCACCGTGGCGACCAGGGGCTCCATCAGGGCGGAGACCTCGGGGATGTAGAGCACCTCGGAGGCGAGGGCTCTGATCTGCTCGTCGCCCGCGGTCGCGATGGCGACGATCCGCCCGCCGCGGGCCCGCACCTCCTCGATGTTGGCCAGGGTCTTCTCGTAGGCCGCGTGCCGCGTCGCGATCACCACCACCGGCAGCCCCTCCTCGATGAGTGCGATCGGGCCGTGCTTCATCTCGCCGGAGGGATACCCCTCGGCGTGGATGTAGGAGATCTCCTTGAGCTTCAGCGCCCCCTCGAGGGCGATCGGGAAGGTCAGCCCCCGCCCGAGGAAGAGGGCGTCGGTGGCGCCGGCGATCTCCACCGCGGCGCGCTGGACGGCCTCCTCCGACTCGAGGACCTCGGCGATCTGGTGGGGCACCTTCAGCAGGGCCGAGAGCTCGCGCCGGGCCTCCTCCTCGCCGAGGGTGCCGCGGGCGCGTCCGAGGCGGACGGCCAGCAGGGTCAGCGCCGCCAGCTGGGTGGTGAAGCACTTGGTGGAGGCCACGCCGATCTCGGGCCCGGCGTGGGTATAGAGCACCCCATCCGCCTGCCGGGCGATGGCCGAGCCCACGACGTTGACGAGGCCCAGGCTGGGCGCGCCCTTGGCCTTCGCCTCGCCCAGGGCCGCCAGGGTGTCGGCGGTCTCTCCGGACTGGGAGATCGGCACCAGCAGGGTCCCGCCGTCCACGAGGGGATCGCGGTAGCGGAACTCGGAGGCCAGATCGACCTCCACCGGGATCCGGGCGAGGCGCTCGATGAGGAACTTGCCCACGAGGCCGGCGTGCCAGCTGGTGCCGCAGGCCACGATGACCACGCGCTGCAGGGCCTTCAGCCGCTCGTCGTCCTCGAGGCCGGTGTGCTCGAGCGCCACGTCCGCCCGCTCGAGCTCCACCCGGCCGGCGAGGGTGTCCGCCACCGCGCGCGGCTGCTCGTGGATCTCCTTGTGCATGAAGTGCTTGTGCCCGCCCTTCTCGGCCATCACCGGAGACCAGGTGATGTGGGTGGGCTCCCGCTCGATCTGCTCGCCGGAGAAGGTGGTGAGGGTGACCCCCTGGCGGGTCACGGTGGCAACCTCGCCCTCCTCGAGGAAGATCACGTCGCGGGTGTGATCGAGGAGCGCGGGGACGTCCGAGGCGACGAGGGTGGCCCCCTCGGCCAGGCCGATCACCAGCGGCGAGGCGTTCTTCGCCACGACGATCTGATCCAGCTCGCCCTCGCAGAGGACGGCGAGGGCGTAGGTGCCCTCGACCCGCGAGAGGGCCGCGCGCACGGCGTCGGTGAGGGTCTCGGCTCCGCCGCCCAGCTCGCGGGAGATGAGGTGGGCGAAGATCTCGGTGTCGGTGTCCGAGGCGAAGACGCAGCCCTCGGCCTGGAGCTCGGCCCGCAGCCGGAGGTGGTTCTCGATGATGCCGTTGTGGACGACGGCCACCCCGTCCTGCACGTGGGGGTGCGCGTTCCGCTCGGAGGGGGGCCCGTGGGTCGCCCAGCGGGTGTGGCCGATGCCGCACTGGCCCGCCGGGGTCCGCTCGCGCAGCAGCGCGATCAGGCCGGCCAGCTTCCCCTCGGCCCGCACGGTCTCGAGGCCCGCCGGCGAGACCACCGCCAGCCCGGCCGAGTCGTAGCCCCGATACTCCAGGCGGGAGAGCCCGCTCACCAGGATGGGCGCCGCCTCCTCACCACCGACGTATCCGACGATTCCGCACATGACGCCTTCCTCTACTTCTTCTTGCGACGCACCCAACCCTCGAGGTTGCGCTGGCGCGCCCGGGAGAGGCCGAGGCTCTCGGCCGGCACGTCGTGGGTGATGGTCGAGCCGGCGCCGACATAGGCCCCCTGCTCGATGCTGACCGGCGCCACCAGCGCGGTGTTCGAGCCGATGAAGACGCCGGCGCCGATGAGGGTCTGGTGCTTGTGCACCCCGTCGTAGTTGCAGGTGATGGTGCCGGCGCCGATGTTCGCGCCGGGGCCGATCACGGTGTCACCCAGGTAGGTGAGGTGGCCGGCCTTGGTACCCGCCCCGACGATGGCCTTCTTGGTCTCGACGAAGTTCCCGAGGTGGGCCTTCGGCCCCAGGACCGTCCCCGGGCGGACCCGGGCGAAGGGGCCGACGCCGGCGCCCGGCCCGAGGCGGGCCTCCTCGACGACGCAGTAGGGCCGCACCTTGGCCCCCCGCTCGAGGACGGCGTCCCGCAACACCGAGCCCACGCCGACGCGGCAGTCGCTGGCGATCACCGTCGCGCCCTGCAGGTGCACCCCCGCCGCGAGGTGGACGTCGCGGCCGAGCTTCACGCCGACCTCGACGTAGGTGGCGGCGGGGTCCTCGAAGCTCACGCCCGCCTTCAGGTGCTCGCGGTTGATCCGCGCACGCAGGAGGCCCTCGGCCTCGGCCAGCTCGGCGCGGTCGTTCACGCCGAGCACCTCGGCGACCTCCGTGACGCACTTGCCGATGACCCGGTGGCCCTCCTTGCGGGCCAGGGCGACCACGTCGGTGAGGTAGAGCTCCTTCTTCTTCCCCCAGCCCTTCAGCCGGGCGGTCCCCTCGAAGAGGAGCCTCCGGTCGAAGAGGTAGGCGCCGACGTTGATCTCGTCGATCTCCCGCTCGGCCTTGCTGGCGTCCTGGTGCTCGACGATCGCGCTGATCTCCCGCCGGCCCGCCGCGCCCTGCGGCCGGACGATCCGCCCGTAGCCGCTCGGATCGGGCAGGCGCACGGTGAGGAGCGCGGCCTGCTCGCCCTTCCCGGCCGCGAGGAGCTTGCGCAGGGTGGCGGCGGTGCAGAGGGCCAGGTCGCCGTTGAGGACCATCACCTGCTGCGCGCCGCTCGCCTCGACGGCCTTGCGAGCGCAGCGCACGGCGTGGCCGGTGCCCCGCTGCTCCTTCTGCACGACGAAGTCGAGCTCGCCCTCACCGAAGAGGGCCTCCAGGCGGGCGCGGACGGCGTCCCCCTGGTGCCCCACCACCACCACCACCCGGCGCGCGCCGGCGGCCCGGGCCGCGGCGATGGGGAAGTAGCAGAGCGGGCGACCGCAGATCTCGTGGAGGACCTTGGCCTTCCCGGAGCGCATCCGGGTGCCCATCCCGGCGGCGAGGACGACCGCGGTGAAGCTCTTCCTGGTGTCGCGAGCGCGTGGCATGGGGGGGGTCTATCACGCCTCCGGCGCACGCGCGCCAGTGGGAGAGCGCGGCCCTCTAGGCCCGCCGCTCGTCGACGTAAGCCTGGATGGCCTGGCGGTCCCGGTGCTTCAGGTCGACGAAGCGCAGGCCCATCCCGCTGCGGCGGGGACCGTGGTCCCGGGAGTGGACGGCCCGCACCACCTTGCCCAGCACGGTGAAGGCGCGCCCGGCCGGGAGGTGCAGGCGCAGGGTGACGTACTTCCCCTCGGCCAGGGGGCTGCGGCAGCGCAGGAAGGCGCCGCTCCCCGAGAGGTCGGTGAGCCGGCAGCGGCTCCGGCCGTCCCAGGTGAAGATGTCCGCGTGCCCGCCGAAGGCCGCCCGGGGGGCCCGGCGGCGCGTGCTCCACTCGCTGGGGGCGAGGTCGTTCATGGCGTTCCTCCTTCGAAGGATGGGCGGGCCAGGTCGGAGGGTGGGTCGCGGGAAGGTGACGTCTGGGGTGGTCCGCTGGGGTAGAGCGGTAGAACGAAGCATCCGCCGTGCCAGGGCTCCCGACCGGGCGGCTCCGGGAGGCGCCCGTGCCGGATTCGGCTGGAATATCAGCGTCTTGGGGCAGGGAGGGGGCGCCCGCCGCCGGGGCCTCGGGCGCCTCGCGGGTGTCCATTTCCTGCCTCGGAGCCGTGGAAGAGCGGTAACACCGTGGCAGCGCTGTCTCACCCGGGTGACACCCCCCAGGCCCTCAGGGCTGCGGGGGCGCCTTGCCGGTCAGCGGTGTCTTCAGGTCGAGGGGCAGCTCCCCCAGCTCGCCGCCGCCCAGGAGGCGGTACATGGCGTAGAAGGTGATCACCCGGCCGACGTAGCGGCGGGTCTCCTCGAAGGGGATCTCCTCCATCAGCACGTCGAAGGTCCAGCCCCGGTACTGCCAGCGCCAGCGATCCACCGCCGCCTCGCCCGCGTTGTAGGAGGCCAGCGCCAGGCCGAGGTGTCCGTCGAAGCGGGCGAGGAGATCGCCGAGGTAGGCCGAGCCCAGGGTGACGGCGATCTCGGGATCGTAGAGCTGCCAGCCCTGCACCGCGCCCTGCTTGTGGCGGCGGGCCACCGAGCGGGCGGTGGAGAGGAGCATCTGGGTGAGCCCGCGGGCGCCGGCGGTGGAGTGGGCCTTCGGGTCGAAGCCGCTCTCGTTGCGCATCAGCGCCCAGAGCAGCTCGGGATCGACCCGCTCGTCCCGGCGCTCGCTCTCGACCACGGCGGCGAAGGCCCGGGGATAGGAGAGGCGGGCGGCCTCGCGATCGATGGGCGGCGGCTCCTCCAGGCCGCCGGTCCAGGGCAGCGGCGCCATCCGGTGGGAGCGGGGCAGCTCGCCTCCCTGCTCCATCAGCCGGGCCGCGATCCGGCGGCTGTCGCCGTCGACGGTCTCCCGGTTGAGGGAGCCGAGGGCCAGGCGGGCGTCGCGGCGCAGGCCCATGGCGTGGAGCTCCACCGCCTCGGCCACCGCCGGGTGCAGCCGCGCCGAGGGGGGGTCGGACCGCACCTCCAGGAGGGGGGAGTCGACGATCACCCCGGCGTCGGCCAGGCGCCGGCGGGCCAGCAGGCCGTAGATCTGCATCGGCTGATCGGCGGCCAGGCGCCGGTGGGTCTCCCGCCACGCCTCCCGGTCCCCGGCCAGCTCCTGCCAGCGCCCCCGCCAGTAGCGGATGCGGCCCTCCAGGGCCGGATCGATGGGCCGCTCGGGGCTCGAGACGAGGGGCTCGTCCTCGCGGCCGATCAGCTCCAGCGCCGCCTCGGTGTCGCCGTCCAGGTGCTCGAGCCAGGCCAGCCGCCACCGGCAGAGGAGGAGGTGGTCGCTCGCCCCGAGGGCCTCGGCGCGCTCGAGGCAGGTCCGCAGGATCTTCCGCGCCTGCGCCAGATCCCCGAGGCGGCGGGCGCTCTCGGCGCCCTGGTCCAGGGCGTGGAGCCCGACCTCCTCGCCGGGGTAGCGGTCGGCGACCTCATGGTAGGTCTCGAGCGCGAGGTGCCGGCCGGCCCGCGCCCGCAGGCGGCCGAGGCCGAGCATCGCCCTCCCCTCGAGCTCCGGATCCGGCGCGAGCTTCCGGGCGCTCTCCAGCCAGCGCCAGGCGCGCTTGAAGCGGCGCAGGCGGAAGGCGTTCTCACCCAGCAGGAGGTCCAGCTCGGTGCGGGCCGCCCGCGAGGCCCGGCTGGCCAGCTCGGTGCGCAGGCCGAGGAGCACCTGCCGGGTGTAGCGGGGGTGCGCGATGGCGGCCATCCGCCGGGCCCGCTCCAGGAGGTCCTCGGCCTCGAGGGAGAAGGGAGGCAGATCCTCCTTCTCGGCCAGCCGCTCCAGCCCCTGCCGCCCGAGGGGCGCCGTGGCGGCGCTGCGGGGCCAGAGGATGACCACCGCGCGGTAGAGCCCCCGGGCCTCGGCCAGGCGCCGGCGGGCGGCGTCGGCGTCGCCGCGGCGGGCGTGGCGGCGGGCCTCTCTCTCCAGGCAGCGGGCCAGGCGCAGGAAGGCGGTGGGCTCCCGGCGCTCGTGGCGCAGCTCACCGGCGAGCTCGGCGGCCAGAGCGCAGGCCGCCTCGAGCTTGCCCTGCGAGGTGAGCAGATCGATCTCGGCCTCCCGGGCCTCGAACCAGTGCCAGGAGCCGAAGGGGATGGTCTCGTAGAGCTCGAGGGCCGCCTCCAGCTCACCGTCCCCCCGGAGGATCCGGGCCTGCTCGAAGGCGATCAGGCGGCGCAGGCCCGCCGGCACTCCCTCGCTAGCGGTCACCTGCTCGAGCCGGGCGCGCCCCTCGCTCAGGCGCCCCAGGCGCAGGAGGATCAGCCCCTCGAGGGTGGTGGCCCGCAGGCTGCGAGCGAGCGCCTCGTCGGCGGGCGCCTCCTTCCCCTCTCGCAGGGTCTTCAGCGCCGCGGGCAGCTGACCGGCGTCCAGCTGCCGGCCGGCGCGGACGATGCGCTCGAGGGCGAGGGCGGGCAGGAGGTCCGGCGCCTGCGCGTGGACCCCGGCGGGCAGCGCCGCGATCACGAGCGCGGCGAGGAGGCCCCTCTGGAGCGAGCTGCTGGAGACACCGATCATCGACCCGCACCGAGGATAAACCATCGCGGGAGAAACCCCGAAAGCGGCGCAGTGATCCGCCCTCGAGGGGGCGAGGCGATCAGCTCGCCCGGCGGGCGGTGATCGCCGCGGCCGAGCCGAGGCCGAAGCGGTGGATCCGCTCGACGGTGAGCCCTCGCGCCTCCAGGCGGCGAGCGACCTCGTCGGGGGTGACGTGGCGCAGGATGCTCTCGGCCAGGTAGCGGAAGGAGCGGTGGTCGGCGAAGGGCCGCACCAGGAGGGGCACGATGTGCCGCATCCAGAGGGCGTGGAAGCCGCGCCAGAGGGCGGGCCCCTGGGGCGGGAAGCCGTCGAGGATGAAGATCCGCCCGCCGGGGCCGAGCACCCGCACCATGTCGTCGAGGGAGGCGTCGAGGTCCGGGAAGTTGCGCAGGGTGAAGACCGTGGTGACCAGGTCGTAGCTGCCGTCCTCCCGGGGGATGTCGGTGACGTCTCCCTGGAAGTAGGTGGCCTGCGGGTCCCGGGCGCGGGCCTCGATCAGCATCCCCTCGGAGAGGTCCATGCCCTCGATCGTCGCGTCGGGCGCCCGGCCGGCGAGGTGCCGCACGACCCAGCCGGTGCCGCAGCCCACGTCGAGGATCCGCATCCCGGCGTGGAGGGGGAGGGCCTTCAGGGAGCGCCAGCGCCACCAGGAGGTCTGCCCCAGGGAGATGAGGAGGTTCATCGCGTCGTAGCGGCCGGCCAGCCGGTCGAAGACGCCGCGCACGAAGTGCCGCTTGTCGTCGCCGCGCAGCCCCACCGCGACGACGGGCGTCGGCGAGGTCTCCGGCAGGGTCTCGGGTGCCGATTCCTGGATGCGCGCGGGGAGGGCCACGGGATGCTGTATGCCCCCCCGGGCCCCATGAGGCAAGGTGCCCTCGTGAGGTCGCCACCAGCGTGGTATGGACGGTTCGTGCGCGCCATCAAACCGACCCTGTCCCGAAGGGGTAGCGCCGTGCACGTGCTCGTGCTCGTACACGTGCTCGGCCTCTCCCCTGGTACCGCGGAAGCAACGGAGTCGACCGGCTCGAGGAGCGAGATCGCTCCACCGGCCGACGCGGTGGCTCCCCTGCCAGGCGAGCCGCTCCCCTCCCCCCTCGACCTCTACCTCCAGCGCCTCACAGCGACGGTCGAGGGCCGCGGAGCGCTGGCCCTCCCGGCGGTCTTCCCCGACCTGCGCCCCGAGACGCTCGTCCCCCTCTACGCCCGGGCGAAGCCCGGACAGGGCGACGCGCTACGCGCCTCGGTGCTCGCCCTCGGCGGCAGCGCCACCCACCTCTCCCGCGAGATCCACGCCGTGCGCCTCCCCGCCGCCGCGCTGGCGGCCTTCGGCGCCCTCCCCTCCCTCTCCCGGGCCGAGGCCTCCCTCCCCCGCCGTCCCCTGCTCGACACCTCGGTCCCCCTCATCGGCGCCGACCGGGTGCAGACCGGCGAGGGTCTGAACCTGCCCCTGACGGGCAAGGGCGTGATCCTCGGGCTGGTGGACACCGGCCTCGACTATCGCCACCCCGCCTTCGACGACGCGGAGGGCAACCCCCGGGTGCTCGCCCTCTGGGATCAGACCACCTCCGGGACGCCCCCGCCGGGCTTCTCCGAGGGCCACCTCTGCGACGCGGCCAGCATCGCGGACGAGAGCTGCCCCGCCGCCTCGGACCTCGTCGGCCACGGCACCCACGTCGCCGCCACCGCCGGCGGGCGCGACCACGACTACGGCGGCGTCGCCCCCGACGTGCGCTTCGTGGTCGCCAAGAGCCTCTCCTTCACCCTCCTGGCCGAGTCGGCCCGCTGGATCTTCGATCAGGCCGACGCGCTCGGTGAGCCCTGCGTGATCAACATGTCCCTGGGCGGCCACTACGGCCCCCATGACGGCACCCGCCTCGAGGAGCAGGTCCTCGACGACATCTCGGGTCCCGGCCACGTGCTGGCCATCGCCGCCGGCAACGAGGGCCTGTCGAACCTCCACTTCGGCGCCACCCTCGGCGCCGATCCGGTGCGCACGGTCCTCTACGTCGAGCCGGGCTTCGGCTCGGACGGCGGCTTCATCGATCTGTGGTTCGAGGACGACGGCGCCACCCTCGACCTCGCCCTGCGCGACCGGGACGACTCGGTCCTGGCCGAGACCGGCCCGCGCGGCGCCACCGCGCCGGGCACCCTCGTCCTGCGGGACGGCAGCGGCGCCGCCTACGGCCAGGTGCAGATCGCCTGGGAGGGGCCGGACCCGGACAACGGGAAGTACCGGGCCAACGTGGTCCTCGTCCCCTCGACCTCGCCGGACACCACCGCGGGCAACCCGGCGGGCACCTTCTGGGTGCTCTCCCTCACCGGCACCGGCGGAGTCCACGCCTGGATCGCGAGCAACGCGATGCTCGGCGGGGGCGCGGCCTTCGGCAACCGCGAGGGCGGCGACTTCCTGCCCGGCGACAGCCGCACCACCGTGGCCATGCCCGGCACGGCCGCCCGGGCCATCACCGTGGGCGCCCTGACCAGCCGCAAGGCCTGGACCGATCGGGACGGCCGGCCCTTCGAGGAGGCCGCCCTGATCGTCGGAGACCTGGCGGCCTTCTCCTCGGTGGGCCCCACCGGCGATCCCTCGCGCACGGGCCTCAAGCCGGAGATCACCGCGCCGGGCGAGTACATCGCCGCGCCCTTCGGCCGCAACGCCCTCATCATGGACCGCAGCATGATGCTGGAGGAGGACGTCGTCGCCATGCGCGGCACCTCCATGGCCACCCCCCACGTCGCCGGCGTGGTCGCGCTCCTCCTCGAGGCGGACCCCACCCTCGACCCCGAGGCGATCGAGACGATCCTCACCGAGACCGCCACCGCCGACGGCTTCACCGGCGAGGTCCCCAACGACGACTGGGGCCACGGCAAGATCGACGCCTGGGCCGCGGCGGCCCGCCTGGTGGGCGAGCCGGCGCCCCCGGCCGATCCCAAGGGCTGCGGCTGCGCGAGCACCGGGGCCACCCCCGGCCTCGCCGCCCTGCTGCTGGGCGCGGGCCTCCTCGCCCTCGGCCTGCGGAGGCGCCGCGCTTGATGCCGGAGGGCCTCGTCCTCCCGGAGGACCTCCTCTTCGAGGAGCGGATCCCCTTCACCACCGGCGCAAGCGAGCGGGCCCTCTGCGCCCTGCGCCGCCCCGACCTCCCGGCCGGGGCCCCGGCGGTGGTCTACCTGCACGGCGGCGCCTGGCGCTGGGGCGATCGCTTCAGCCGCCTCCTCGACCGGCAGGCACCCCTGGCCCGGGCGGGCTTCGCCACCTTCAGCGCCAGCTACACCCTCACCCCCGAGGCCTGCTTCCCGGCCCAGATCCACGACGCCAAGGCGGCGATCCGCTACCTGCGCGCGAACGCCGGCGCCCTCGGCGTCGATCCCGATCGCATCGGCGTCTTCGGCTCGTCGGCCGGGGGTCACCTGGCCTGCCTCCTGGGCACCAGCATCGGCGTCGCCGAGCTGGAGGGTGAGCGGGGCAGCCCGGGCGCCTCCTCGGCGGTGCAGGCGGTCTGCGCCCTCTTCCCGCCCACCTGCTTCGAGACGATGGACACCTTCCCCGAAGGGGTGGTGCCCGAGCTCGAGCACCGCTCCGCGGCGAGCCCGGAGGGCGGCCTCCTCGGCGGGCCCCTCGAGGAGCGCGCGACGAACGCGCGCCTCGCCAGCCCGCTCACCTGGATCCGCCCGGGCGCCCCGCCCTTCCTGCTGCTGCACGGCCGCGGCGATCCGGTGGTCCCCTTCGGGCAGAGCGAGCAGCTCGTCGAGGGCCTGCGCGCCGAGGGCAACGCGGTCGACCTGATCGCGGCGGACGACCTCGGCCACGGCGGCGACGGCTGGGCCCGCTACCTGCCCGAGGTCATCGCCTTCTTCACGACGCACCTGGGGCGGGCATGAGAGCCGCGGGCGCCCTCCTGCTCCTCGCCCTGACCGGCGCCTGCGCCCACGGCGGCCCCGCCGGCGAGGTGCCGGTGGGCCCCGCGACCTCCCCGGCGGCCACCCCGGCGGAGGGAGCCACCGGCGCCGCGTCGCCCGGCGCCGCCCGCGAGGAGGAGGGAGAGGTCGACGCCCTGCTGCGCAGCCACCTCCCGGAGGTCACCCGCTGCTACGAGCTCCTCCTGAAGGAGGCCCCCGAGTACGGCGGCCGCTTCCTCCTCACCCTCGACGTCGCCCCCGGCGGAGAGCTCGAGGGGCTCACCTTCACCTCCGAGACCTCGGACCCCGCTCCCCTCGAGGGCTGCCTGCGCGCCTCCTTCGAGGGCCTGCGCTTCCCGCCGAGCGAGGCGGGCTTCCTCCTGGAGGTGCCCTTCTCCTTCGCCCCGAAGATCGTCGAGCCCGAGCCCGAGGGCGAAGGCGAGGCTACGCCTTCTCCTCCACCCGCTGGATGATCCGGCGGATGTTGCCGTGGTGCTTGGCGATGACCACCACGGTGATGAGCACGGCCAGCCAGAAGGTCGTGTGGTCGTAGAAGAACCAGATCAGGGTGGGCACCAGCAGCGCGGCCAGGAGGGAGCCGATGCTGGAGATCCGGAAGACCCCGTAGACCATCCCCCAGACCGCGGCGCCGGCGAGCGCCGCCAGGGGCGCCGTGCCCAGGAAGACGCCCAGGGCGGTGGCCACGCCCTTGCCGCCCTTGAACTTCAGGTAGAGGGGGAAGCAGTGGCCCAGGAAGGCGGCGAGGCCGGTGATCGCGATCCAGAGGGTCGGCTGAGCGGTGCGGCCCTCGACGAGGGCCGAGGCGACGAGCACCGGCACCAGCCCCTTGGTGGCGTCGAGGAGCAGGGTCAGCGCGCCGAGGCCCTTGCCCACGGTGCGCGCGACGTTGGTCGCGCCGATGTTGCCGCTGCCCTGCTCGCGCACGTCCACCTTCGCGAAGGTGCGGGCGATGAGCAGACCGAAGGGCACCGAGCCCATCAGGTAGGCGAGCACGACCACCGAGGCCAGGAGGGGGGGGAGCTCGCTCACTGCCAGGTCCCCAGCACGCGGTGGGAGAAGACGAGGTAGGCCCAGTTCGCCAGGATCACGGTGACCAGGGAGAGCTTCAGGCCGAGGGTCGCCCGCCGGGAGAGGGAGAAGCGCGGCCAGCGAAGCCCGAGGGCGAGGCGCAGCACACCGAAGAGGAGCAGGCCGCAGAGCAAGAGGAAGATCGTCGCGCCCAGCGGGGAGACCGCGAAGGCGCTGCCGACCTCGAGGTGCGCCAGCCGGATCCAGGAGCGGGTGAAGCCGCAGGTGAGGCAGGGCAGATCGAAGAGCACGAGGGAGGGGCAGCGGTAGAGGGTGCCCATCGCCTCGAAGGGGAAGAAGCGGGCGACCAGCACCGCCAGCAGGCCGATGCCCAGGTAGACCTCGGCCAGGCCGAGGCGCCGCAGCGGCGCCGGTGAGGGAGCGGCCAGCGGGATCACCCCAGGCCCCCGCCGCCCATCGCCGCGACGACCGAGGCCGCGACGATGCCGTAGAGGAGGCAGCAGCAGAGGCAGCCCAGCGCCACCACCAGCAGCACCGCCGCCGTGGCCTTGCCGCCGGTGGTGCGCTGCAGGTGGATCAGGGCGTAGCCGGAGAGGGCGAGGCTCCAGACCAGGGCGACCATCCCGCCGCAGGCCGGCAGGGCGGCGAAGAGCTGTGGCGCCTGACCGAAGCAGTAGGCCCGGAAGGTGGCGTTGAAGCCGCGGTTGTTCGCGCCGACCATCATCACCATGAGGTGGAGGAGGCCGGCGCCCAGGAAGATCGAGATCACGGAGCTGATGGGGAGGAGGACGAAGCCCAGCCCGCCGTAGAGCAGGTCCATCAGCGGCACCATCTGTCCGATCAGCTCGGCGACCTGCGGATCCCCGCCGGTCATGTTGGCCATCTGCGCCGCCTGGGTCTTCCACTGGATCCAGCCCCAGAGCAGGGCGAAGACCCCGCCGACGGTGGTGGCGATCCAGGCGTAGGAGAAGGCGCCCCGGGTGTCGGAGACCGTCATGGGCTCGAAGAGCTCGCGCGGGTGGAAGAGCGCCTGCTTGGTGGTCTCCAGGAAGCCGGCGAAGAAGCCGCGCTTCTCCCGCTCTTCCCAGGGCGTCCGCGCCTCCGCGGCCGGAGGCTCCGGCGCGGCGGCCGCCGGCTCCTCCCGGGGCTGGGCCCGGGGATCCACGAGGTGGACCCGCATCCCGCAGTGGGGGCAGTCCTGCGGCCCGAAGCTCTCGGTGTCGAAGGTCTGCTGGCAGGTGCTGCATTGAGCTTTCAAGAGGAGGCTCCTTTCCCGCGCATCCTAACCGCAACGCCCCGCTTTCGCACCGAGGGCGACGCCTCAGTTGCAGCAGGAAGCCGGCAGCTCGAAGGGCAGGCAGGTGACGCCGGCGCTCTCCCCCGCGATCTCCCGCAGGTGGCGCCCGGGCCCGAAGTCCTGCGCCGCGCAGAGGGGCAGCTCGCAGAGGTGGGCGACCGCCTCGCAGCAGGTGGCGGGGACGGCCTCCAGCACTGGCGCCCGCATCGTGCCGGTGGTCGGATCGAGGGCGCTCTCGCACCCCTCGCGCAGGCCCAGGCCGGGATCGGGCTCCACCACCGCCACCCGCGCGCCCGGGCCCTGCTCGGGAAGCTGCAGCGCGTCCGGCAGGCCGGCGGCGGCCGTGGGATCGTAGTGGGTGTCGGCCGGGCCCAGGGCGTTGGGCACCCGCCAGCTCTGGGTGGCGAAGCTCGCCCCGACCAGATCGAGGCCGGTGTCGGAGCTCGCGGAGGGGACGCCCTCGACCACCTCGCCGCCCGCGAGGCCGTGGACCACCGAGTAGCCGTAGCGGCCGGTGGGGAGCGCCTGGCACTCGGCGGGGGCGCCCTCGTAGGCGGACGCCAGGTTGCCCGGCGCCAGGTAGGGGATCGTGCAGGCGCGATCGCCGGGCTTCAGCTCGACGAGGGCCACCGGGGGCAGCAGCAGGTCGAGGCCCGGGTGGCGCGCCCGCCGGGTGGCGATCACGCTGGGCCGGGGCGAGGCGACCAGGCGCACCGCGGGGATACCCAGGGCCACCTCCTCGGCCGAGCGCACCCGCTCCAGGATCGTCAGCGGCGTCACCCAGGGCACCCCCTGGCCGCCCAGGATCGGGTGGGGCTCGGGCAGGCCGTCGCCGTCCAGATCCAGGGGACGCAGGTAGAAGGCGTCGGCGAGCGCGTCGTCCTCGTCCTCGATGCCGGCCGCGGCGAAGGCGTCGGCGGTGGCGGCGTCGGCGGTCGAGAGCCGGGTCAGGCGCTGGGGGGAGAGATCGTGCAGGGCGCCCTCGAAGAGGAGGGGGTCGGGCTGCAGCGGGAAGGTCGCCCGGGAGGAGAGCGAGGGAGGCGAGCGCCCGAGGGTGCTGCGCGGCGGCGAGGTCCGCATCACCGCGCCGAGGGTGACCACCACGCCCTCGAGCATGCGCTCCTCGATCGCCTCGCTCTCGGGCACCACGAGCGCGGCCAGCCGCGCACCGCCGGCCTCGAGGGCGGCGCCCACCACGTCGCCGGCGTCCGGCGCGGCGCGCAGCCCGAAGAAGGGGTGGAAGTCGCCGTCGTCGTCGTAGAAGGCCCGGATCTGGTAGCGCCCCGGCGCGATGCCCGGCCAGGCGAAGCTCGCCGAGCGCAGCAGCACCTCGTCGTCCCCGGCGCCGCGGCAGGGGGCCGGCGCGCCGAAGAGGTGATCACCGGGGAGGGTGAGGAGGTTCAGGGGCGCGGTGGCGCTCCCCTCCGGGAAGGGCGGGTCGTCGGCCGAGAAGAGGAAGAGGACGACCCGGCCCGCGACCGAGGGCGAGTCGCCCGCGCAGGTGGGCCGGGGCCCCTGGTAGACCACCGAGCCCTGGATCAGGCCCTTGAGGCCGAGGTCGACGCCGGCCCCGGGGGCCACCTCGGGCTCGGTGCAGGCGGCGGCGAGGAGCGCCAGCGTCAGGAGGATCGCGCGTCTCATCTAGAAGCTCGCCCGCAGGAGGAGACCGAGGCGCCGCTGCAGGCGCTGGCCGAAGGGGTGCTCGCGGTGACCCGCGTCGACGAGGTTGGAGCCGGTGAGGGCCAGCTCGAGGCGGTCGCCGGGGAAGCGGTAGCCCAGCCACGCGTCCAGGACCGTGTAGGCGGGCAGCTCGAAGGCCTCGAAGCGGACCCCCCGCACCTCGTCGGTGACCTGCTCCACCCAGACCGTGCCGGAGCGGAAGCTCAGATCGACGCCCAGCTCGAGGCCGAAGGGCGAGCGGTACTGCAGGCCCGCGCCCAGGGCGTGGGCTGGCGTGCGCCGGTCGGCCTCCCGCCCCTCGAGGCCGCTGGCGTCCTCGGGGCGCGTGTCGTGGAAGGCGTAGCTGAAGTAGGCATCGACGCCCTCGAGGGGGAAGAAGCGGCAGCCCAGCTCGGCGCCGGCTTGCCGGAAGCGGGCGTCGTCGTTCTCGAAGACCAGCTGCCCCACCGGGAAGGCCTCGGCGTCCTCGAGGTAGCCGGGCGCGTCGGTGAGGCCGTAGGGCTCGATCCGGGAGAGCAGGATCTGGCGGGAGACCCGGTTGTAGTAGGCGTTGGCCTCCACCGCGAGGAAGCTCCCCTCGAGCCGGTAGCCCAGCTCGAAGGAGGTGATGACCTCGGGGAGCAGCTCGCGGTTGCCCAGGCCCAGCGCGGTCACGCCCCGCACCGGCGTCTGGTTGGCGAAGTCGAGGTAGCTCTCGACGAAGGTGGGCGAGCGGAAGGCGGAGCCGGCCGAGAGGCGCAGGGCCTGGGTGTCGGTGAAGCGCCAGTTCAGCGCCGCGCGCGGCGAGAGCTGCGGCTGCTCGAGGAGCGGGTGGTGATCGAGGCGACCGGAGAGGGTGAGGCGCAGCCGCGGGTGCAGCACCAGGGCGTCCTCCAGGAAGGCCGAGAGGTGGTGCTCGAGGTGGTCGTCGTCCAGCCAGGACATCACGATGGACTTGAAGCGGTAGCCCGCGCCCACCACCAGCTCGTGAGGCAAGAGGAGGTGGAAGCTGCGGGCGAGGACGACCTCGGCGTCGACCGCGTGGGAGGCCAGATCGTCGATGCGGGTCTCGACGCTCCCGAGGGGCGAGGCGAAGTCGCCCACGTCGGCCCGGTAGAGGTTCCAGTAGGCGCGGGCCTCGACGCCCCAGGGCGTGGAGAGGGAGAGGTGGGTCTGGCCGAAGACCGAGTCGCGGGCGTGGAGCTCGCGCAGGCGCCCGATCCCCAGGAAGGTCTGGGAGCCCCCGGTCAGGCCCGCGCCGCCTCGCAGGGTGAAGCCCCGCGCCGGCCGCAGCGTCAGGTCGAGGCGGGCCCCGAGGTTGCGCAGGCCGATCTGGGGCTGCTCGGGGAAGACGAGGAGGTCCGCCCGCTCGGGATCCACCGGCAGGGAGTGCTGCTGGGCCTGCTGCCCGTGGGCGCTCGCCCGCCAGGCCAGGCCCTTCTCGGTGCGGCCGGAGAGCACGGTCTGGAGGCCGAGGGTGCCGCCCTCACCGGCCCGCAGCGAGAGGTGCACCCGCTCCTCGCCGGGATCGCGCAGGACGATGTTGATGATCCCGCTGAAGGCGTCGGCGCCGTAGAGCGCCGAGGCCGGGCCGCGGATCACCTCGATGCGCTCGATCTCGTCGCGGGCCACCGGGAGCGCGGGCCAGAGGGTCGTCCCGAGGAAGTCGAGGTAGACCGAGCGGCCGTCGATGAGCACCAGCACTTTGTTCGAGAGGCGCTGGTTCAGGCCGCGGATCGAGACCTGGGAGTCGCCCGGGGTCAGGGTCATCACCTCGACCCCGGCGGCGCGGCGCAGGATGGCGGCCAGATCGCTCGCCCCGGAGAGCCGCAGATCCTGCTCGCTCACCGCCGCGGTGGCCCCCGGCGCGTCGAGGGGAGAGGCCGCCAGGCGCGAGGCCGCGACCACCTGCTCGGCGTAGACCTCCTCGTCGGGCAGCTCGTCCGGCACCTCGTTGCGCGGCCGGGCCGGCGCCTCGGGCTCCCGCGCGGCGGCGCCCTCCCCCGCTCCGGTCTCGTCGGCGACGCCGGCCTCTCCACTCCCGGCCACCGTGACGGCGGCGTCGGGGGCCGCCCCGGGGTCCTCGCTGGCCGCGGCGGGGGCAGGCGCGAGGCTCGCGCTCCGGGCGATGGCCCCGAGGGCCTCGGCCCGCGCCTCGAGCTCGGGGCTGTGAGTGAGCCGCGCCAGGTCGAGGAGGAGGGCCGCGGAGCGATCGAGCTCGCCCCGGGCCTCGGCGCCCAGGGTCAGGGTCTCCTCTCCGCGGGAGGCCCTCTCGCGGGCGGCCTCGGCCTCGGCCTCCGCGGCCCGGGCGGCCTCGAGCTCCTCGCGCTGCATGGCCTCGAGGGTGGTGACGATCGCCTCCACCTTGCTGCGGTCCGCGGGGTCGCTCTCGAGGTAGCGCCGGTAGTAGTGCAGCGCCCGCTCGGGCTCCCCGGCGTCGGTCCAGGCGCGGGCGATGTTGAAGATCACGACCGGGTGCGGCTTGAGCTCGTAGGCCCGCTCGAGCGCGGCGACGCCCTCCTCGTACTCGCCGGTCCGGATCAGCTCCATCCCCCGGGCGAAGTGCTTCTTGGCCTCGCGCCGGAGGTCCGCGCGCGCGGGGAGCACCGGCAGGAGGAGCGCGGCGAGGAGGAGGCCGAGGACGAGACGGGGGGAGCGGACGGCGAGCATCAGTAGGGATCGTCCTTGTAGCCCTCCGGCGGGCGCTCCTCGCCGGCGGGCTTCTCGGGCCGCTTCGGCCGGCGGGGCTTCCGGGGCTTCCGGGGCAGCGCCTCGAGCTCGGCCTCCAGCGACATCGGCCCGGCGAGCACCTCCAGGGGCAGCTCGACGCCGCGCCACCCCTCGAGCTCGAAGCCGAGGCGCAGCTCGCTCCCGGGCGCGGGGCTGCCCGGCAGGCGCACCTCGGCGCAGGGGGTCGCCTCGCAGAGGACGGCCTCGCCCAGCTTCACCCGGGCGCCCTCAGGCCGGGAGCCGAGGCTCAAGAGGCCCAGGACGGGGACGCCGGAGGGCTCGTCGGGGGTGGGCGCGGGCGTGGGCGCGACCACGGGGGGCGCCGGGCGGGCGGGCCCCGGAGGATGCTCCGCCCGCTGCCCCACCACCCAGGCCGCCGCCGCTCCGAGCGCCGCCACGGCGACGAGGACGAGCCCCAGGATCAGCGCGGTCTTGCGCCGCTCCTTGATCGGGGGACCCGTGTCGATGGCGCTGATCTCGAGGGAGTCGTCCAGCGGCGCCATCGAGGCCATCACCCGCTCGACCGCGGCGGTGGAGAGCGAGCGCGAGGTGCTCGAGCCCTCGGGGAGGGCGACCTCGGCCGCCGCCGCCGCCGTTCGCAGGGCGGCGATCAGCTCCTCCATCGAGGCGTAGCGGTTCATCGGCGCCTTCTCGAGGCAGCGCCGCGCGACCTCCTCCAGGAAGGGCACCTCCGGCGCGTCCGGCGCGATCTCGGCCATGGAGGGCAGCGGCTCGTTGAGGTGCGCCAGGAGCACGTCCATGGGGGCGGGCCGCTCGAAGGGCGGGCGGCCGCAGGCCATCTCGTAGAGGATCGCGCCGAGGGCGTAGATGTCCGAGCGCGCGTCGACCGGCTGGCCGCGGATCTGCTCGGGCGGCATGTACTTCGGGCTGCCCATGAACTGCCCGGTGAGGGTGAGGTCCTGATCGGGGCCCTTCACCACCTTCACCAGCCCGAAGTCGAGGACCTTCACGTAGTCGGGATCCTCGTCGTTCTGCACCAGGAAGATGTTGCCGGGCTTCAGATCCCGGTGGATCACCCCGAGGCCGTGGGCCTCGCGCAGGCTGCGGGCGATCTGCAGGGCGATGTGCACCGCGCGGCCCGGCTCGAAGGGCGCCTGCTGGTGGATCGCGTGGCGCAGGGAGAGGCCCTCGAGCAGCTCCATCGCGATGTAGTAGACGTCGTCGTCGGTGCGCCCGTAGTCGAAGATCGTGACGGTGTTCGGGTGCTTGAGCCGGGCGCAGATCGAGGCCTCGAGGAGGAAGCGCCGGCGGAAGTCGGGATCGTCCGTCGCGTCGTTCACCGCGAGGATCTTCAGGGCGACCTGCCGGCCGAGGGGCTGCTGCTCGGCCCGGTACACCCTCCCCATGCCCCCCTTGGCGAGGAGCGAGAGGACCTCGTACCGGTCCGAGATGATCCGCCCGAGGAGCGGATCCGGAGCCCTGCCGGCCCCCTGGTCTGCCGCGTTTCCCATGTCCCCCGGGTTGCTCGTGAACCCGCCTGACCTCCCGGGCGAGGGTAACGCGAAAGCCTCCGGGGGTGCACCTCCCCTGCGCGGTCGTCTCCGGCCGGGCGACCGGCTGCCCGGACCGTTGTGAAAGGCTGGAAGACGGCTATGGTGCGGCCCGTGGCCTCGATCCTGATCATCGATGACGACGTCGCGGTGGCCCGGCTGCTGGGGGAGGCCCTCGCCAAGGCCGGCCACGCGGTGAAGATCGCCACGGGCGGGAGCGCCGGGCTGCAGTACGCCCTGCGGACCCGGCCGGAGGTGATCGTCTGCGACGTCGTGATGCCCGGCCTCGACGGCTGGGGGGTCCTGCGGCCGGACTCCGAGGTCCAGGACATCGACGCCGTGGCCGCCGCCCTCTCCTGGGCCGACGGCGAGTTCAGCTTCGACAGCGACGAGGTGCTCGTCGAGGATCGCATCGGCATGGGCACGACCGGCCTGCTGATGGAGGCGGCCCGCCGCCTCGACGAGGCCGGCCGCTAGGGAGCGTCCCTAGTCGAGGTCGAGGACCTCGGCGAGGCTCTCCAGGCGCCGGTCACCCGGGCGACGGAAACCGGCGAAGCGCATCCCCGCCGCGGCCGCCGCCTCGGCGTCGAAGCGCGAGTCGCCGATCATCCAGGCGCTGGCGGGGTCGCAGCCCAGCGCCTCGCAGGCCAGCAGCAGGAGATCGGGGGCCGGCTTCGAGCCGACGCCGGGCCGGGCCCCGACGATCCGCTCCGGGCGCAGGCCGCCGCCGGCCACCACCCCCTCGGCCAGCGCCTGCGGCGTGTTGGTGACCACCGAGGAGCGCTGCCCCCGGGAGGAGAGGGCCTCGAAGAGCTCGACCCCGCCGGGCTCGTAGCGCATCGCCCCGGTGTGCTCGAGGAAGTGCGCGTCGTAGTAGTCCGAGACCTCCTCGGGCGTCCGGCCGGGGAACCAGCTCAGCACGTCCGCCTCCAGCCCCTGCCCCCAACCGGCGTCGAAGGACGCGTCGCTGATGGGGGGCGCGCCGAAGTGGCGGGCCGTGGCCCGGCAGAGCGAGCGCCAGACCTCGTAGGAGTGCACGAGCACTCCGTCCAGATCGAAGAGGAGCGGCGGCGGGGCCACGTTCAGTCGAGCTCGAGCGAGGCGCGGATCTGGGCGACCGTGAACTCCGAGTTCCAGACCTCGCTGCCCGGCTCGAGGAGGACCCCCTGGTCGAGGCCGCCCACCCGGAAGGGCTCGAAGCCCGAGTCGCGAACCAGCTGCTCGGCCACCGCGAAGGCCTCCTCGTGGTCCGCGGCCAGCGGCACCCCCACCTGCTCCCCGCTGCGGTGCGCCTCCATCAGGAGGGTCTTCCAGAAGATCGTGTTGTAGGCCTTCACCACCATCGCCCCCGGGAAGCAGTCGGCGACGAAGCGGCCCGAGCCGCGGCCGTCGTGCTTGATCTTCAGGGCCAGGTCACCATCCCGCTGCCGGAAGACGTTACCGGCGTCGAGGATCACCTTCCCCTCGATCGCGGCGGCGTGGGCCTCGCCCAGATCCTCGACCGCCGCGAAGGGCACCGCGAGGAAGATCACCTCGCCCTGGCGCATGGCCTCCTCGACGGTGACCGCGTGAGCAGAGCCGACCATCTCCCGGACCTTGGACTCCAGGCTCTCCGGGTGCCGAGACGAGAGCAGGATCTCGTGGCCGGCCCGGGCCCAGAGGGCGCCCAGGTTGGCGCCCATCATTCCACCGCCAATGATGCCGATCTTCATGCAGTTCCGGTCGTGCTGGTCTCTTCGGCCCCCGGTGTCCGAAAGGATCACCCTTCCAGCCCGATCTCGCAAGTTCCGCCCCCCTTGCCCTCGGGCGAGGGATGAAATATGAAGGATGCTTCATATAAAGAAGTCCCCCCCGATGCACACCCACGCCCATCCCCACGACGACGACGGCTCGGCCCCGATCCGGGCCCTGAAGCTCTCGCTCTGGCTGAACCTCGGCTTCCTGCTGGTCGAGGCGGGCGTGGGCCTGTGGACCAACTCCCTGGCCCTGCTCTCGGACGCCGCCCACATGCTCGGCGACGTGGCGGCGCTCGTCATCGCCCTGATCGCCGCCCGCCTGGCCGAGGTGGCGGCGAACCACCAGCGCACCTACGGCCTGCAGCGGGCCGAGGTCCTCGGCGGCTTCTTCAACGCGGTGACCATGCTGGTCCTCATCGTCTGGATCTGCGTGGAGGCCGTGCGGCGGATCAACGCCGGGGCCCCCGAGCTCGCGGGGATGCCGATCCTGCTGGTCGGCGCCGCCGGCCTCTTCATCAACCTCGCGAGCGCCTGGGTCCTCTACCGCTCCGGCCGCGACAACCTCAACGTTCGCGGCGCGCTCCTCCACATGCTCGCCGACGCCCTGGGCTCGGTGGGCGCCATCGTCGCCGCCCTCCTGGTGATGGCCGGCTACCCCGCCGCCGACGCGGTCGTCAGCTTCCTCATCGCCGGGCTGATCCTGGCGGGCACCTGGACCCTGCTGCGCGACTCGACCCGGATCCTCCTGGAGCTGCCGCCGAACGGCTTCGACGTCGCGGGCCTGGAGCAGGCGGTGCTGGAGAGCCCGGAGGTGGTCTCGGTCCACGACCTCCACGTCTGGAGCCTGGCCGGCGCCGAGCCCATCGTCACCGCCCACCTGGTGCTCCCCGAGAGCGCCGAGCCCGCCCGGGTGCGGCAGGCCATCGAGTGCCGCCTGCGCGACGACTTCGGCATCACCCACCTCACCCTGCAGTTCGAGGACGTGGGGGGCGAGGTCTGCGGGCTGCACCACTGCGGCGGCTCGGAGAACGGAGGCCACCCTGAGCACCACTGAAGACCAGATCGAGGCGACCGCCCGGCTCTTCAAGGCCCTGGCCCACCCCGGCCGCCTGCAGGTGCTCCTCCTCCTCGCCGAAGAGGAGCCTCGCAGCGCGGGCGACCTGGCCCGCGCGACGGGCCTGGAGCAGACCGCCCTCTCCCATCAGCTCTCCGAGCTGCGCAAGGCGCGGCTGGTGGAGGCGCAGCGCGAGGGCCGCCAGCGCCTCTACCGCCTCGCCGACCACCACGTGGCGCACATCGTGAAGGACGCCCTCGCCCACGCGGGCGAGGAGCACGACTAGAGGGCCTCGATGGCCTCGCGGATCGCCGGCGGCACCGCGACCTTCTCCCCCGTGGCGTAGTCGAGGAGCACGATCCTGCCGTCGCCGATCGCGGCCAGGCCCTTCGCCTCGGAGAAGATCGCGTACTCCATGGTGAAGCGATCCTCGCCCAGGTCGACGATCCGGGTCCCCACCGTGATCCGGTCCGGCCAGGTGATGGGCGCCCGGAAGACGCAGGAGGTCTTCGCGAGGATCGGCCCCTCTCCGGTCGCCTCCATGTGGGCGTTCAGGCCGATGGCCTCGAAGGCCGCCATCCGGGCGTCCTCGAAGAAGCGGAAGTAGACGGTGTTGTTGAGGTGCCCCAGGGCGTCCATCTGCCCCCAGGCCACCGGCTGCTCCACCCGGATGGGATAGTCCTCGAGCCTCGGTGTCCCGCCGCTCATCTAGAAGCAGACGGTGTAGCCGAGGTTCTGGTCGAGGCCGCAGGAGAGGCCGCACTCGGCGCAGCGGCGAGTCTTCACCTGGCCGCCCTCGCACCAGACGGCGCTCGTGCCGTCGCAGCGGCCCTGCCAGGTCTCGCCGCCGCAGGGATCGACGCAGCGGAAGAGCCCATCGCCGTTCTGCTGGCAGACCTCGTCGGTGGCGCTGCAGTCGATCGTGATCGGCAGATCGTTCTCGCAGTAGGTGGTGCTGTTGCCGGCGCAGGAGCCCTCGGGGGTGACCGCGCCGCAGCCCGGCGCGTACTCGTCGAGGAAGTGGGCCTCGGAGTCGGTGAGGCAGTAGTGGTCCTGGTTGCCGCAGTCGGGATCGCCGTAGGAGAGGGTGCCGATGACCTTCACGCCCTCGCCGGGGAAGTGCCGCAGCAGCGGGCCGCCCGAGTCACCGAAGCAGACCCCGGCCACCCCGTGGCCGTCGATCGTGAGGTCGAAGGAGGTGAGATCGACGAGCTCCTCCACCGCCCAGTAGCGCAGGTTGTTGTAGAAGTCGCAGTTGGAGTCGATGCAGCCGAAGCCCACCGCCTGCACGTTCTGGCGCAGCACCTCGGCGGCGTTCATGGCGGTCCGGTTGAAGGGGATGGGCACCAGGTCGGGCACCTCCGCCGTGAGCGGGGTGTCGAAGATCAGGAGGGCCTGATCGTGGGCCGCCCCGGAGCTGCGGGCGTTGTACCAGGGGTCCTTCACCACCTGGACGGGCTGGACGAAGGCGCGCAGGCGCTCGGTGTTGTCTCCGATGCCGAAGCCGAAGGTGCTGGCCGCCTGCACGTTGCCGCGGCGATCGACCACGCAGTGGGCCGCCGTCAGCACCACGGTCGGCGCCACGACCGTGCCGGTGCAGATGGACGACCAGCCCCAGCCGGTGTCGCTCATGATCGCGCCGACGGCGAGCGCCTGCCCGTCGGTCAGGGGCACCACGGTCGGGTCCCAGGTGTCGTCGCCGTTGACGATGTTCGAGCTGCCGCTCCCCAGGGTCCCGCGGGTGTCTCCGCACTCGAGGGGCCCGTCGGGCTCCTCGGCGGGGCAGGCCGCCGAGAGGAGGAGGGTGAGAAGCAGGCTCGTGGCGAGGATCGGGGTGTTGGGCTTGGACGACATGCTGCCCCTTTACGTCATGGCGGGCCCGGAAGACAGCCGGGAGCCCAAAAGGTAATGGTAGTCCCTGGCATGCACCTCCACCCCCCCCTCTTCCTCGCGCTCCTCGGGCTGGCGGCCTGCGCGGCCACCCCCCGGCCGGACGCCCGGGCACCGGAGATCCCGCCCATGACCTTCGAAGACCAGGTCGCGAAGCTCGTGCAGGCCCTCGAGGCCGCCGCCCCTCCGGGTGTCCGCGTCCAGGTGGACGAGAGCACCCCCGAGACCCTGGGCTGGGAGGCGGCCGAGGGCACCCCCGCCCGGATCCTGGCGCTCTGGGCGCCCAGCGGCGTCAACCGCCACCTGGGCCTGCTCCCCGGGGGCGAAAGCTACGCGCCCCTCGCGGCCATGCGAGCCCAGGCGCCCCACGAGCGGGGCGGCCCGCCGCGGCAGATCGCGAGCGGCCCCGGTCTCCTGGTGGTCGACGCCCCCTCGCCGATGGTGGCCCTCACCCTCGAGGTGGAGCGGCGCGACGGCCCGCTCCTCCAGCGCACCCTCGACGCGGCGTTCGCTCAGTCGGGCGTGGAGCCCTCGGACTGATCGGGCCAGTCCTCCACCCGGCGCACCAGCCAGGAGGACTCGATGGGGACCAGGCAGTAGCGGTGCGGGTAGTCGCGGTCCACCCGCTCCTGGACCTCGTCGATCCGGTAGAAGGCGTCCTCGATCCGCACCGTGCAGGTCTCGCTCCAGGGCTTGGGCCGGCTCGACTCGATCACCCACATCTCCCCGAGGCGCTCGAGCCACGACGCGCTCATGATCACCAGTCTACCGTGCGCGCAGGGCGTAGAGCAGGATCGCCGCCGCGGCGTGCACCGAGTAGGAGTCGACCCCCTCGGCCATCGGGATCGAGACCGCGTGGTCCATCGACGGGACCAGGGTCTCCGGGAGGCCGAAGGCCTCCGAGCCCATGCAGATCGCCCAGCGCGCGTCCGCGGGGGGCACGACCTCGTCGAGGGGACGGCCCCCGGTGGTGACCGCCGCCAGGGTCTCGACCTCGCTGGCCTCGAGCGCCTCGAGCAGCTGCTCCGGGGCGTCGAAGCGGATCACCGGGATGCGAAAGAGGCTGCCCCGGGAGATCCGCACCGCCCGCGGGTGGTAGGGATCCCCCACGCCGGTGATGACGAAGGCGTCCGCCCCGCCAGCCAGCGCCGTCCGGGCGAGCGCGCCGAGGTTGCCGGGATCGTCGACGCCGACGGCGACGAGGACGCGGCAGGGGCCGGCCGCGGGGAGCACCTCCCGGAGCTCCCGGGGTCCGGGCAGGCGGATCAGCGCCGCCAGCGCGCCGGTCTCCCGGCCGCCCGTCGCTTTCAGCAGCGCCTCGTCCGGTGCCTCGACGAGCTCGACGCCGGCGGCCTCCAGCCGCTCGAGGAGCCGACGCGCGCGCTCGTCCTCGCGGGAGGTCAGGGACGCACCGAAGACCGCGCTCTCGATCGCGAGCCCCGCGGCGAGGGCCCGCTCGATCAGGCGGAAGCCCTCGACGGCGAAGAGGCCCGAGACCTCCCGGCCCCGGGGGGTGGACGAGCGCTCGATCGCGGCGGTGAGGGACTTCCAGTGCATGACTCCGCGCATCCTACTCCAGGGGCGCGCCGGTGTTCCCCGCCGGCCGGGGCGCGAGCAGGTCGACGGGCCGGTGTGATCTTCGGCACACTCCTCGCAATGGGTACGGGGCGTGAGACCCCTCCTGACCGCGCTCGTGCTGCTCCTCGGACCGCTCCCGGCCCTCGCCGACGGTCCGCAAGCGCCCGGATTCGTTCCCTTCGAGGCGAGCCAGGGGGTGGATCCCGGCGCCGCGGAGCCCGAAGAGGGCGAGCCGACGCCGCCCCTGGTGCGGGCTCCGGAGTCACAGGTGTGCGAGGAGGGCACCGCGCCCTGCGAAGAGCCGGTGGCGTCTCCCCGCAAGCCCCGGCCGGCCAGCGCCCCGAGCGGCGGCGGCCTGAACCTCTCCGGCCTGAAGGTCGGCAGCTGCGGCGGCTCCGGCGGCGGCGAGGCCGCGCTGCTGGTCGCCGTGATCGCGGTGGCGGCGGCCCCGATCGTCATCTACGCCGTCGATGGGCCGCCGACCCCCGAGGCGAAGGAGGCGTGGAGGGCACCCGGCGCCAGCCTGCGCCTGCACAGCCTCTACACCGGCGGGTCGGACGTCACCCTCGGACTCACCACCACCTCGACCCTGGGTCCGGTGGGCCTCGAGGCGAACGCCGAGCGCGCCGTCCCCGGCCGCTTCTACACCCTCTCGGGCGCGCTCCTGCTCCGGCCTCCCCCGAAGATGCACATCGAGGCCGCCTTCGCCCTCGGCCTGCGCCGGACCGCCTCCGAGCTCGAGACCCGCACGGGCCTGGAGCTCGCCGTCCCCTACCGGGTGCTCTTCGTCCCCCGCCGCAACCGCGGCCACGCCCTCTACCTGCGCCCGGCCGTCTTCTTCGGAGAGGAGGGCATCGACGCCCGCCTCGACCTCGGCCTCGACCTGGCGGTCGGCCCGCTGGAGGCCCAGCTCGGCATGCGCGCCTTCTCATTCGACGAGAGCGTGGAGGTCGGCTTCTTCGCCGGCCTCGGCGGCCGGCTGCGGCGCACCTAGCCTTCCGGACGAAAGACCGGCTCGAGCCCG
The DNA here is from genome assembly GCA_029210625.1 of Deltaproteobacteria bacterium. Classification (NCBI taxonomy): domain Bacteria; kingdom Pseudomonadati; phylum Myxococcota; class Myxococcia; species Deltaproteobacteria bacterium. The sequence continues at coordinate 155,656 of JARGFU010000012.1, forward strand.
CGGCCTCCCCGCGGCCGACCCTCAGGGCGCGCGCTCCGTGATACTGGCAGGTCATGCTCGACCTCTATGTGGATGCAGATGCCTGCCCGGTGAAACCCGAGATCTATCGGGTGGCCGACCGCTGCCAGCTGAAGGTCTTCGTCGTCAGCAACACACCCATGCACGTGCCGGCGGCAGGCGGCCGGGTACGCAACGTGTCGGTGGGGTCGGGCTTCGACGCCGCGGATGACTGGATCGCCGAGAACATCGGCGAGGGTGACATCTGCATCACCGCCGACATCCCCCTCGCGGCCCGCTGCCTCGAGCGGGGGGCCGCCGTGCTCGGGCCGCGGGGCAAGCCCTTCACCGAGGACTCCATCGGAGACGCCCTGGCGACCCGGGAGTTGATGCAGACCCTGCGGGAGTCGGGCGCCGTCGGCGGAGGTCCCCCACCCCTGGACAAGAAGGACCGATCTGCCTTCCTCGGCGCCCTCGATCAGATCATCCAGCGCATCCGCCGGGAGTCCTCCTGACGGCACCTCCACCGTCGGCGGAGGAAGGCAAGGCGCAGCGAGACGGATGTCAGGGGCCCGGGGCAGGATGTCATCATGAGCCCTGGTGCAGAGAAGGTGTTCCGAGAGGCCCTGGCGCTGTCCGAGGAGGAGCGCGGCGAGGCGCGCTTGGTGGATACCCGCGAACACCTCGAGTCCCTGCGCCAGAAGTACGCGGCGGGATGAGCGATGCCAGCCTGGACGAGGATCCCTTCCGCGGCCCGTTCAGCGAGCCTGGTCGCGCTCGACCCGCGCGTCCCGCAAGTCCTCGTGCGACGCGTAGCGTCTGACGCCGGGAATCAGGCGAATGCCAGCAAGCGTGACCGCCAGCCGGCTCCACTCACAGGCGAGGCGAAAGTTCTCGGGGTTTCCGGGCTCTCGCGGCTCCATCTCCGGCAGCTCGGAGGCATCCCGGTACCGGCGAACCGCCATCACTCCTCCTTCAGGCCGAAGCGCTCGCGCAACGCACGCGCGTCGATGCCATCCTGCGGCCGAACGGTGTCTCGCTTCATCCGGATCAACATCCCGGGTGTGGCGACCCTGATCTTCGTCTCCCCGACCCTCCGCTCTTCCCATTCGATGTCCTCGAAGGAGAAGGCCTCACCCAGACGGGAGAGGATATCGATACCGTAGAGTCCATGGGGCGGGACGTACTGGATCGCCGGATAGTCTCCCGCCAGGTCCTCGGCCCGAATCTCCCGGATGCTCTCATCCTGTGGGAAGACCTGCTGGAGGGCCTTCCGCAGCCTCTCCACGTTCTCTGCTGCTGGATCGACGAAGAGATCCAGGTCCCGGGTCGCCCTCACCAGGCCCTGAGCGGCCATGGCCATCGCACCGACCAGCACGTAATCGACCTCTTCTCGCTCGAGCGCGGCGAGAATCCGCATGGCCTCTTCGAACTCCATGGGGACGATCGTAGTCGTCCGGCCCGATGGCCGGCAAGCCGGCTCGAGCCGCAAGAAAGCGAGCGATTTGCTTCACCCTTGCTACGGCGAGGCCCAAAAGAAAGGGCCGGAAGGCTTTCACCTTCCGGCCCCTTGGTCGGGAAGACTGGATTCGAACCAGCGACCCCCTGCACCCGAAGCAGGTGCTCTACCAGGCTGAGCCACTTCCCGATTTTCGTTCTATTTCGCTGCCTCGCGCCGCATCGCCGCGATGACCTCTTCGTAGGAATCGGCCCCGAAGATCGCCGATCCTGCAACCAGGACCGTCGCTCCGGCATTCGCCACGGACGCGAAGTTCGGGACCTTTACTCCCCCGTCCACCTCGATGTCAACGCGAAGTCCGCGCTTCTGGACGGTATTCGCCAGGGCCTCGATCTTGGGGAGGACCTGCGGAATGAAGCTCTGCCCCCCGAAGCCGGGGTTCACGCTCATCAGGAGGACCATCTCGACCTCCTCCAGGACGTGATCGAGCACGTTCAGGGGCGTGTGGGGGTTCAGCGACACCGAGGGCTTCATCCCCGCCTCCCGGATCTGCTGCAGCACCCGGTGGAGGTGGACGCAGGCCTCGGCGTGGACCGTCAGCACGTCGGCCCCGGCCGCCGCGAAGTCGTCCACGAACGCTTGCGGCTGCTCGATCATCAGGTGCACATCCAGGGGCAGCTTCGTCGTCTGGCGCAGGGCCTCGACCACCGGGGCGCCGATGGTCAGGTTCGGGACGAAGTGCCCGTCCATCACGTCCACGTGGATCAGGTCGGCGCCGGCCTCCTCGACCGCGGTGATCTCCTCGCCCAGGCGGGCGAAGTCGGCCGAGAGGATCGAGGGGGCGATGGCGGGTCGGGATTCGTCGGGTCTCACGGGCATGAACGCGTAGATAACAGGTTCTCGGCGACCTCGTACACGTACACGTACACGTGCACGTACACGGGTTCTCCCCGGAGCCCGTCGGCGCCTCCCTCGTGCCCGAGGAAAGGCCGTGGACGTGCACGTGTACGTGGACGTGGACGGCGTTGGAGTCGTCTAGCGCCGCCGCCAACGCACCCCGAAGAAGCCATCGACGTTGTCCCGATGCGGCCACGTCGCGAAGAGATGCTCCTCGTCCACGAGACCCTCGAGGGCAGCGCCGGGCTCGACGACGGGCTCCCGCTCGAACTCGGGGTGCTCCTCCTCGAAGTACTCGATCTGCTGCAGGGTCTCCTCCTTCGTCCAGGTGCAGACGATGAAGACCAGGCGGCCCCCTGGTGCGACCCGGGGGGCCAGCGAGGTGAGCAGCCTCTCTTGAAGTCCCGCCAGGCGGGTGACGTCCTCGGGACCCCGGCGCAGCTTGATCTCGGGGTGGCTGCGCAGGGTCCCCAGCCCGCTGCAGGGGGCGTCCAGCACCAGCAGATCCGCCTGCACCCCGGCCTCGTCCAGGTAGGGCATCGGCAGGGTGGCGTCGGCGGCGTGAATCTCCACCCGCTCGCCGAGGCCCAGCCGCGCGATCTCCCGGGAGAGGCGCCGGGCCCGGGAGGCGTGGAGATCACTGGCGAAGATCCGGGCGTCGGGCAGGGCCTGGGCCAGGTGGGCGGTCTTGCCCCCCGGCGCCGCGCAGGGATCGAGGACGATCCCGGGCGTCAGGGGAGTCGGGCCCTCCGCCAGGGCGAAGAGGGTGGCGAGCTGCGCACCCTCGTCCTGGGACTGAAGGCCGAGCTCGTCCCAGCCCGGGAGCTTCTCGGGGGTGCCGGCGCCCTCGAGGAGGATCCCCAGCGGGCTGCGGGGCGTGGGGCGCGCGGCGAGCCCGGCCTCGACGAGGTGGGCCAGCGCCGCCTCCCGGGCCTCGGGCGAGGCGGCCCGCAGGGTCAGGGGCGCGGGCTGCTGGATCGTCGCGGCCAGCGCGGCGAGCTCCTCCACCGGCAGGGCCTCCCGCCAGGCCTCGAAGAGCCAGGGGGGCAGCCCCTGCTCGATCAGGAGGTGGGTCGCGGGATCGACGGCGAGGGGCGGCGCGAGCGCCTCCTCCCGCAGGCGGATCAGCGCCCGCAGGACGGCGTTGATGAAGCCCGTCGCCCGCTCGAGGTGGAGGGCGTGCGCCTGGGCCACCGTCTCGCTCACCGCCGCGTGATCGGGGATCCGCAGGTGGAAGAGCTGGTACGCCCCGAGGCGCAGGAGCAGGCGCACCCGCGGCTCGAGCTCCTCCAGCGGGCGGGTCGAGACCTGCGCGATGCGCCAGTCGAGGGCGAGGGTCTGGCGCAGGGTGCCGTAGGCCAGCTCGGTGGCCAGCGCCCGCTCGCGGGGGTCGATCACGCCCGCGCGCTCGAGGGCCGCGTTGAGGGCGGCGTTGGCGAAGGCGCCACCCTCCTCCACCCGCTCGAGCACCTCGAGGGCGATCCGCCGGGCGATCATGACGCGTCCGGGTCGGAGAGGAGATCGCCCGCCTCGACGCCCCGTCCGTTCACGAGGTCCGCGGCGTCCATGACCCGCTTGCCGGCGAGCTGCACCCGCGAGAGGCGCAGGGTGCCCTCCCCGCAGGCGACGTCGATGCCCGCGTCGGTGGCGGCGGTCACCGTGCCCGGCGCGGCGCCGGAGGGCGTCGCGAGGGCCTTCGCGGCGAGCACCTTGAGCAGCTTGCCCCGGCAGCCGGTGTAGGTGCCCGGCCAGGGGTGGAGGGCCCGCACCCGCCGGGCGAGCTCGAGGGCGCTCGCGCCGAAGTCGAGGCAGCCGTCCTTCTTGTCCAGCATCGGGGCGTAGGTGGCGAGCGCGTCGTCCTGCGCCTCGGGCTCCACGGGCCCGGCCCGGAAGAGCTCGAGGGCCTCCATCAGGGCCTCGGCCCCCAGATCGGCCAGCCGGTCGTGGAGGTCGGCGCAGTCGGTCTCCTCCCCGACGGGGATGGCCCGCTTCAGGAAGACCGGGCCGGTGTCGAGGCCCTCCTCCATCCGCATGATCGAGACCCCGCTCTCGGTGTCCCCGGCCAGCAGGGCGTGGTGGAGCGGGCTGGCGCCGCGCCAGCGCGGCAGGAGGGAGGCGTGGACGTTGATGCAGTCGAGGGTGGGCAGCTCGAGGAGCGACACCGGCAGGATCTTGCCGTAGGCGGCCACCACGATCAGCTCGGGGGCCAGCGCCTCCATCCGCGCGCGGAACTCGGCGCCCCGCTTGCCCTTGATCCGCTCGGGCTGCAGCACCTCGATGCCCCGCTCGAGGGCGGCGGCCTTCACCGGGGAGATCGTGACCTTCTGGCCCCTCCCCCGCGCGCGATCGGGCTGGGTGACCACCGCCACGACCTCGTCGGGGCCGTCGGCCATCCGCACCAGGGGAGGCACCGCGAAGTCGGGGGTGCCCATGAAGACGATCCGGAAGCTGCGCCTGCCATCACTCATCGCAGCCCGCCATAGCGCGAAGCGCGGACTAACACCACGCCAGGTAGAGATCGCAGAGGTTGGTGCGCGGCGCCCCCCCGGGGAGGGCCGAGCCGAAGCGCCGGTGGAAGTCGGCGCTGGACCAACCCTCCAGGGCGGCCCGGCGCTCCTCGGCGCTCGCGGGGTGCCCGGCGGCGACCACCGCCCCTCCCTCCCCCGAGCCGTCCTTCAGGTCGCTGGCGCCGGCGAGGAAGACCCACTCGCGCTCCACCCCCGCCATGCGGTCGAGCACCTCCAGGGCGAGGTGGGCCGCCCGGCCGCCCCGCGCCTCGCTCGCCGGCCCCGGGCTGCCGCGATCGCAGGAGGCCTCGCCGGCCACGATCAGCGCGCCCTCGCCGGTCTGGAGGTGCGCCACCAGCTCGTCGGCCAGCTCCCGGCCCTCGAGGTGCGCTCGCGCACCGGAGGCCGGCGCGATGCGCACGCCGGCCGCCAGGAGATCGTGGGTGGCCAGCTCGACCATCGTCCGGGGGGTGGCCAGGACCTCGGGCCAGACCGTCGCCTCCGGCGCCTCGCTCCGGGCCTCCCGCAGGATCAGCTGGACGATGTCGGGCAGCTCGGTCAGCAGCCCCCGCCGCTCGAGCTCCGCGGCCAGCCCGCCCGGCCAGGGCGGCAGCGGGGAGCAGAGCCCGGAGCCGACGAGCTCGGGGGTGCCGGCGGGGATGTCCACCAGCACCAGCAGGCGCTTCAGCGAGTCGCCCAGCCACTCGGCCAGGCCCCCGCCCTTGAGCTGGGAGAGGCGGGCCCGAACCGCGTTCTGCAGATCGATGTCGACCCCGGCGGTGAGCAGGCGCTGCTGGACCTGCTGCAGCTCGGCGAGGGTGGGTCCGGGGCGCGGCAGCTCCACGAGCGCCGAGGCGCCCCCGGAGAGGAGGACCCAGACCTCGGCGTCCTCCTCCTGCGCGGCCTCCACCCACTCGAGGACCCGGCGCCCGGCCCGCAGCGACGCCTCCCCCGCCACCGGGTGATCACCGGCGAGGCACTCGACCCCCGGCAGCTCGGGCGCGTCGGCGGTCTGCACCACCAGCGCCCCCTCCCGGGCGCCGGGCAGGACCTCGGCGGCGCCGCAGAGGAGCGCGCCCGCCGCCTTCCCGAGGGAGAGGATGCGGGGCCTGCGCTCCGCGCTCGTCCCCGCGAGGTGAGCGACGATCAGCTTTGACGCATCGCACCGTTCGAGGACGCTTCGCCACAGCTGGATCGCACCATCTCGACTCGCTTGCATGTGAGCCCCTGGACTAGGATGGGACCTCGGTTTCGAGGGTAGTTGCAACGGGCCCGCACAGCGGCCTTCCTGCTTTCACGGAGAGGACGATGGCCAAACGCCGCCGCCAGTACATCGTCGACCGGTCGTTCCAGCTCAAGTACACCCTACTCATCTCGCTGGTGGGTGGCCTGATCGCCCTCATCTTCGGCAAGTGGATGCTCGAGGCTCACCGGGAGAACACCAATCTCCTGATGATGAACGAGCTGCTCCAGATGGACGACGCGCTCAAGCAGGAGCTCCTCGCCGCGGACCAGCACCTGCTCTGGATCTACGTCGGGATCACCGTCCTGATGATGGTGGCCCTCGGCCTCCTGGGCGTCCTGGTGACCCACCGGGTCGCCGGCCCCGCCTACATCATGGGCCGCTACCTCACCGTCATCGCCGAGGGCGCCTACCCTGCCCTGCGTCCCCTGCGGAAGCGCGACGAGCTCCGCGGCTTCTTCGACAGCCTGAACGCCGCGGTCGAGGCCCTCAAGGAGCGCGATCGCAGCGAGGCCGACGCCCTGGAGAAGGCCATCTCGGCCCTCGAGGGGGCCGGCAAGGACGAGGTCGTGAAGTCCCTCGAGGCCATCAGGGACCGCAAACGTCAGTCCGTGGCCGGCGCCACCACGGTCGATTCGGAATGAGCGGCCCAGCACCGTCGTCGCGGCGCGACCGATCCGTCCTCCACCCGGGACTGGGGGTCTGCCTGCTCCTCGCCGGGCTGGCCGGGAGCGGTGATCGGGCCCTGGCCCAGGCCCCCGAGGAGGCCGCGCCGGCTCCCGCCGAGGCCGAAGCCGAGGCGGTGCCCTCCGCTCGCCCCGCCCCCGGCCGGGTCTTCACCCTCGAGGAGAGCGAGCGGGCGACCCTCCACTCGACCCTCGCGGAGAGCGGCACCTACAAGGCCCGGATCCAGGCCGCCCTCCTCCTCGGCCGGCGCGGCGACGCGCGGCACGACCTGGCGGCCCTCGAGCGCGCCCTCCAGGAGGACGATCACTACGCGGTGCGCGGCGCGTCGGCCATGGCCATGGGCAACCTCGGCGAGGCCACCGCCATCAACGCCCTCCTCGAGGGGCTCGGGGACGAGGACGCCTTCGTCCGCCGGGCCTGCCGCAAGGCCCTGGGCCAGCTGGCCAGCCCCCAGGCGATCCCCTACCTCGTGCTCGCCCGCGAGCGCCCGGAGGGCACCGCCCGGATGGTGGCGGTGGAGCTCCTGGGGGGCCTCGACGCCCCTGACGCCCGCCACGCCCTCGCCGGCTTCCTCGGTGATCCCGAGCCGCCGGTGCGGGACGCGGTCGAGCGCGCCCTGAAGTCCTGGCCTCGCGAGGATCAGGTCACGGCCGTGCTCTCGGCGCTGGAGAGCGACTCCTACCGGGTGCGCACCCACGCCGCCCGCCTCGCCGGTCCCCTGCAGGACGGCCGCTGCCTGATGCCCCTGGCGGGCCTCCTCTCCTCTCCCCTGGAGACCGAGGAGGTCATCGCCGCGGTCGACGCCAGCCTCGTCGAGATGGAGGGGCTGATCGACGTGGACGATCACATCAAGCGGGTGCTGGGTCTGGTCGATCGCGAGGCCCGGATCCCCTCCCTCGTCCTCCTGGGCTTCGCCGGGGGCTCGGAGGCCATCGACGTCCTGCGGCGCAGCGCGAAGGATCCCGATCTGCGGGTGCGCTTCTATGCGGTGCAGGCCCTCGGCCGGGCCGGCGACACCGGCTCGCGCGTGATGCTCGAGGCGATGGAGAAGGATCCGGCCAACGCCCGGATCAAGAGCGTCATCCGGACGGCGCTGCGCACCATCGGCAGCTGACGCCGCCGCCTGCGGGCGACCCCCTCGCGCGGCCCCTCGGGGCTGCCGCAGGTCGTGACGAGAATCACGCGTCGCGTTATAAGCGCGTCGATTCGATACCCGTCGCGCATCCGATACCTCCAAGGGGGACACCCAATGATCTCGCGGCTTTCCTCGCTTCTGGCCTCGCTCCTGGCCCTGACCCTGATCGCCGGCTGCTCGAGCCCGCCGCCCACCACCGCCGAGGAGTGGGCCAAGGCCATCCCGGAGCTGAAGCGCGAGAAGGAGGTCAAGGACGCCGCCGAGGAGCTGCGCAAGCTCGGCGCCAAGGACCTTCGCGAGGGCAAGGACCTGAAGCCCCTCGTCCCGACCCTGATCCCCCTGCTCCAGGAGAGCTACCCGGCCCGCGCCGCGGCCGCCTTCCTGCTGGGTGAGATCGGCGACAAGGCCGCGGTGGATCCCCTCCTCTCGGCCATCGACTTCTCGGCCGCCGTCTCCGACAAGGAGGCCTCGAAGGCCAACGGCCGCATCGCCGACGCCCTGGGCAAGCTCAAGGATCCCAAGTCGGTGCGCACCCTGCTCAAGCTCACCAAGAGCCGGGACAACTTCACCGCGCTGGCGGCCGTGCAGGCCCTCGGCGAGGTGGGTGATCCCTCCGCCCTCGAGCCCCTGATGGAGATCGCCGAGGCCGAGGCCACCGATCCCTTCATCTCGAAGAACGCCGTGCAGGCCATGGGCAAGATCGGCGATCCGAAGGCGATGCCCACCCTCATCCACATGCTCTTCATCGAGCGGCGGGGCGTCTCCTTCTACCGCGAGACCTCCTTCGCCATCTTCCAGGTGGGCGCCGACGCCATCCCCGAGCTGATCGACATCCTCGACGGGAAGAACAAGGAGCTCATGAAGTGGGCCGAGGGCCAGGGCGTGCTCGAAGCCGGCATCTACGCGAAGACCGCGCAGCTCCTCGGCGACCTCTCCGACCGCCGGGCCATCCCCTCTCTGCGCCGGCGGCTGAAGTTCGACGACACCTTCGCCGACCTCAAGCTCCTGCCCCCGATGTTCTCCGCCGAGGCCCTCGGCCGCCTGCGGGCCAAGGAGGCGGTGGGCGAGATCAGCAAGATGCTCGAGGAGAAAGAGGCGAACGCTCGCGGCGCCTACGCCCGCGCCCTCGTGATGATCGGCGATCAGCGCGGCGCCCAGCCCCTGGCCGACTCCGCCCTCGAGGGCTTCGGCTACGACGCTCGCGAGGAGGCCCTCTGGGGCTACGCCCGCCTGGCCCTCAAGAACGCCACCAAGACCTACGACCGCATCGTCGAGAAGAACAAGGACCTGAAGACCTGCACCGCCTGGTTCGAGGGTGACAAGGCCGCCATCGAGGCCGAGTGCCAGAAGCGGATCGCGAAGCTCGAGGAGCGCGCCGCCAAGCGCCGCCCGATGGTCGTCGCCGCCGACGAGTGCGGCACCGACAACGCCTGCTGGGTGAAGAAGCTCAAGGATCTGGACGGCAAGGTCCGCGAGCGCGCCGGCTGGGCCCTGGCCCAGGCCGCCGACCTCCAGTACCTCGACGATCTCCTCGGCGCCATCCAGGAGGACGATCTCGAGGCGCGCTTCGCCCACATCAACGCCCTGGACACCACCCTCTTCGGCGACAACGACCGCGTGCCGGAGAAGGCCGCGGCCCAGAAGACCGTCGACCGCCTCAACAGCGTCATGGAAGACGAGCAGGGCAAGGCCCAGTTCATCAAGATCAACGAGGACGTGAAGCGCCTCGCGCTGAAGGTCCAGCGGGCGCTGGACGACGCGGCGAAGGCCGCGGGCTGATCGGCAGCTACGAGCTGCGAGCGCGGGACACGCCAAGCTCGAAGCTCATGGCTCGTAGCTCGCAGCCGAGAACTCAGGCCGGAGCGACGAGGCTCCGCAGCACATCTGCGGCGCTCATCACCTCGTGCACCTCCTCCACGCTCTTCCCCGCCTGGAAGAAGTCCTTGTACCCACGCCCGCGCTGGAAAGTGCGCTTGAGCTGCCAGACCGAGCGCAGGGTGTAGAAGGCCCGCATCCAGTGCTTGGTGCGCCGCCCCTTCAGGAGGCGGCGGGCCACCGGCCCGGCCTCGATCCCCATCTCCTCGACGTAGGGGGTCTTGATGACCGCCACCGGGACCCCGGAGATCTTGTCGGTGAGGACGATGTCCTCCTCCCGCGCCGCGAGGATGGCCTGCTTGTAGTCCTCGTGGGCGGTGCACTCGGTGGTGGCGATGAAGCGGGTGCCCAGCTGCACCCCGGCGTAGCCGATGGCCATCGCCTCGTCGAAGCGCGCCTTGCCGCCGATGCCCCCGGCGCAGACCAGGGGCACGCCCAGATCGGCCAGCTCGTCGTGGAGCTCCTTTGGGCTCCGGGTGCCGGCGTGGCCGCCCGCCCGGCCGTTCACGCAGATCAGCCCGTCGACCCCGCCCTCGAGGGCCTTCTCGGCCCACCTTCGCTCGGTGACGTCGTGGTAGACGACGCCGCCCGCGGCGTGGACCTTCTCCACCACCCAGCGGGGGTTGCCCAGGGCGGTGACGAAGAAGCGGATGTCGTGCTCCAGGGCCTGATCGACCCAGAGGCGCATCCGGTCCTCGTAGACCTTCGAGCTCTGCTCGACCACGGCGTTGAAGCCCACCGGCTTGTCGGTGAGAGAGCGGATCCGGCGCAGGCCGTCGAGGAAGCTCTCGTCGTGGACGTAGGCCAGGGAGACCGGCTGGATCACGCCGATCCCGCCGGCCTCGGAGACCGCGGCGACGAGCTCGGGGTTCGAGCAGGGATACATGGCGCCGCAGATCACGGGCACCTCGATGCCCAGCTGCCGGGTGAAGGCGACCGAGGGAGCGTCGCTCATGGCAGGAGACCCATCGGGGTGAGGCCCGCGGTCTCCGGGAGACCGCAGCAGAGGTTCATGCACTGGATCGCCTGCCCCGCGGCGCCCTTGATCAGGTTGTCGATGGCGGACACCGCGATCACCTGCCCGGAGCGGGGGTGACGGGTGACGCCGATGGCGCAGCGGTTGCTCCCGCGCACCGAGCCGGTGCCCGGGAAGCGCCCCGCGGGCAGCACCTCGACGAAGGGCTCGTCCCGGTAGTGCTCCCGGTAGAGGGCGCGCAGCCCCTCCTCGTCCTCCGGCGCCTCCTCGGTGGTGCCGAGGTAGACGGTGGCGAGGATGCCGCGGCTCATGGGCACCAGGTGCGGCGTGAAGGTCACCCGGATCGCGTGCCCGGCGGCGTGGCCGGCCTCCTGCGCGATCTCGGGCTCGTGGCGGTGGGCGGCGATGCCGTAGGCGGAGATCTGCTCGCCGGCCTCCGAGAGGAGGGTCCCCACCTTGGGGCTCCTGCCGGCCCCGCTCGTGCCGCTCTTGCAGTCGGCGATGATGCCGCCGTCGACCAGGCCGGCCTCGAGGAGGGGCAGGATCGAGAGGAGGGTGGCGGTGGGGTAGCAGCCCGGGGCCGCGATCAGGGTGGCCTCCTTCAGCGCCTCGCGGTAGCGCTCGGGCAGCCCGTAGACCGCCTCCGGGATCAGCTCCGGGCAGGGGTGCTCGCCGTACCAGCCGGCGTAGACGTCGGGATCGCGCAGGCGGAAGTCGGCGGAGAGATCGATGACCTTCAGGCCGGCGGCGTGGAGGGGGGCCGCCAGCGCCGCGCTGGTGGCGTGCGGCAGGGCCAGGAAGACGAGATCGCACTCGCCGGCCAGGTCCGCGGCCACCGCCTCGGGCTCGCCGAGGGGCTCGAGCACCAGCGCCCCGGCGCCGCGCTCCCCCGGGAAGGAGGGGAAGAGCTCGGCCACGGTCTTGCCGGTCTCGCTGCGCGCGAGCGCCCGCAGGTGACCCACCTCCGGGTGGCTCTGGAGGAGGCGCAGGAGCTCGGCTCCGGCATAGCCGGTGGCCCCGGCGACGGCGACTCTGAGGTTCCCTTGGCTCATGGGCACCGGACGGTACGCCGGGCGCGGGGATGACGCAACGCAGCAGCGCCTCCCGATCGGGACGCGACCCTTGACCGGGCCCCCGCCGCTGCCCGAACCTCGGAGGTCCGGAGGAACGCGAGAGATGAACGATCTGCTGGAGAAGAGCTGCACCCCCATCGAGAAGGGGAGCGCCCCCCTGGACGAGGCCGCCTGGAAGCCCCTGCTCGAGCAGCTGGGCGAGAGCTGGGAGGTGAGCGAGGGCACGCTCGTGCGCGAGTTCGTCTTCCCGGCCTTCGAGACTGGCCTGGACTTCGTGAACCAGACCGGCGGCCTGGCCGAGCAGGAGGGCCACCACCCCGAGCTCGCCCTCGACCGCCGCAAGGTGCGGGTCTCCCTGCGCACCCACGACGTCGACGGCCTCTCGGAGAACGACTTCATCCTGGCCGCGAAGATCACCGACGCGGTCATGGGCCTCGCCACCGCCCGGATGGTGGACGTGAACGCGATGAAGGGCGACAGCCCCACCTCGGCGGGCGCCGAGAAGCTCGGTGAGGAGACGGTGGCCGAGCAGGTGAAGACCCTGGGCGAGGGCTGGAGCGTCGGCGAGGAGGGCCGCCTCGAGCGCAGCTATGCCCCGGCCGACTACGTCGCGGCCCTGACCCTGGTGAACAAGATCGGCACCCTGGCCAAGGAGCGGCGCCACCACCCGGCCCTCCTCCTGACGCCGGGCCAGCTGAAGGTCAGCCTCTTCACCTACCCGGTGGAGGGCCTCACCAAGCTCGACTTCGAGCTGGCCGCGGCCATCGAGGGCGCCGCCAAGGGCTAGGGCCTTGGACGACCCCGAGCGGCCGGCCGTGGGCGTCGGCCCCCACCCCCGGCCCTGGCCGGAGGACCCCCGCCTCGATCCCGAGCTGCTGGCCGGCGGCGATCGTCGCAACGTGCTCGATCGCTACCGCTACTGGCGGGTCGAGGCGATCGTCGAGGACCTCGACGCCCGCCGGCACCCCCTCGAGGTCGCCATCGAGAACTGGCGCTCGGATCCGAACATCGGCGCCGTGGTCCGCAACGCCAACGCCTTCGGCGTGGGCCGGGTCCACATCGTCGGGCGGCACCGCTGGAACCGGCGGGGCGCCATGATGACCGAGCGCTACCTGCACCTCTTCGAGCACCCGACCCTCGAGGGCCTGCTCGCCCACGCCCGGCAGCAGGCGCTCCCCCTGATCGGCATCGACAACCTGCCGGGCTCGAGCTCGCTCCACGAGAGCGAGCTGCCCCGCCGCTGCCTCCTCCTCTTCGGGCAGGAGGGCGAGGGCCTCTCGCCGGAAGCCCGGGAGGTGGTCGAGCGCATCCTGCACGTCCCGCAGTACGGCTCGACCCGCTCGATCAACGCCGGCGCGGCCTCGGCCGTCGCGATGGCCGAGTGGTGCCGCCGCCACGCCGGCAGGGGTCAGAGCTCGCCGGGCAGCAGCGAGTAGCAGGCCGCGTCGTGGGACCGGCCGCCGTAGAAGAGCCGGTCGCGAAGGACGCCCTCGTAGGTGGCGCCGAGCTTCTCGGCCACCCGCCGGCTCGCCAGGTTTCCCGTCTTCGCCAGGATCTCGATGCGGTGCAGCCCCAGCACCTCGAAGCCGAAGCGCAGGGTGAGCCGCGAGGCGGCGGTGGTCAGGCCCTGACCCGCGTGATCGGTGCGCATCCAGTAGCCCAGCCCGCCCACCAGGCGGCTGCGGAAGGCGCCGTGGATTCCGTTGGCCCCGAGGATCCGCCCGGTCGAGGGCTCCTCGACGACGAAGCTGAACTCGTCTCCGCTCTCCCAGGCCCCGGGCCGGCTCTCCACCCAGGCCCGGGTCTCCTCGATGCCGTACTCCGGGTGGCACCAGGGGAGCCACCGCATGATCTCGACCTTGGAGGCGGCGATCGCCTCGTAGATCGGCTCGACGTCGTCCTCGCGATAGGGACGGATGCGTACCCGCCCGTCCTCGGCGAGGTGAGGTTTGGGGATCTCGCGCGGCTGGGGCAGCATTCGCCGCAGCGTACGCTCAGCAGCAGTCCCCCTGGAAGGCCCTACAGGCGTTGGTGCAGGCGCAGCAGTCGATGCAGCTCTCCTGGTCCACCTTCGGGGCCGAGTTGCCCTCCTGCTCGATGGCATCGACGGGGCAGAGGCGAACCACCGGGCAGGGGTGGTTCTGGGGGCAGTAGTGGGCAATGACTTCGATCATGGAGCGTCTCGAAATGAAGAAGGGCTCTCCCCGCCCCTGCGAGTGAGAGCCCTTCGAGGCGGCCGGGGATTCACCGGCCCGCCTTCGCCGCGAGCGCGCTAGCGCGCGGCCTTCTTGCCCCGGGAGGAGGCCTGCTCGGCGGCCTCGCCCTCGCTGCCCCCCTCGACGGCGCGGAGCTGCGGGCGGGTGACCTTCAGGCCGAAGGCCTCGCGCACCTTGGCGTCGATGCTGGCGAGGATCTCGGGGTTCTCCTTGAGGAAGTCCCGGACCCGCTCGCGGCCCTGCCCGAGGCGCTCGCCCTCGTAGCTGTACCAGGCGCCGCTCTTCTCCACGATGTCCTTGGAGACGGCCAGATCGAGGGTGTCGCCCTCGGTGCTGATGCCCTCGCCGTAGATGATGTCGAACTCCACCTGCCGGAAGGGCGGGGCGACCTTGTTCTTCACCACCTTCACCCGGGTGCGGTTGCCGATGACCTCCTCACCCTGCTTGATGGCGCCGATGCGCCGGATGTCGAGGCGCTGGCTGGCGTAGAACTTCAGCGCGTTGCCGCCCGAGGTGGTCTCGGGGCTGCCGAACATCACGCCGATCTTCATGCGGATCTGGTTGATGAAGATCACCACCGTACGCGACTTGGAGATCGAGCCGGTGAGCTTCCGCAGCGCCTGGCTCATCAGCCGGGCCTGGAGGCCGACGTGGGAGTCGCCCATCTCGCCCTCGAGCTCGGCCCGGGGGGTGAGCGCGGCCACCGAGTCGACGACCAGGACGTCGATGGCGCCGGAGCGCACCAGCATGTCGGCGATCTCGAGGGCCTGCTCGCCGGTGTCGGGCTGGGAGATGAGCAGGTCGTCGGTGCGCACGCCCAGCTTGCGGGCGTAGGCGACGTCGAGGGCGTGCTCGGCGTCGACGAAGGCCGCGATGCCGCCCCGCTTCTGGGCCTCGGCGATCATGTGGAGGGTGAGGGTGGTCTTGCCCGAGGACTCGGGGCCGTAGACCTCGATGATCCGCCCGCGGGGGATGCCGCCGATGCCCAGCGCCACGTCGAGGGAGAGCGCCCCGGTGGGGATGGCCTCGATGTCGGCGACCAGGGGCTCTCCGACGCCCAGCCGCATGATGGAGCCCTTGCCGAACTGCTTCTCGATGGCCGAGACGGCCAGATCGATGGCCTTTTCCTTGTTGTCGCGAGGATCGTTTGCCATGCCCATTTCCTTTCGTTTCGAAGCTGCAGGCGGTCTCTCTTTCGACCGCCCCTTGGGTATGCGCGCCAGTCTAGCCCCCACCCCTGACATCGCCTCCGACGGGCCGATCGCCCAGGGTGACTGAACACCTGTATAGATGCCCGGGATCCCCCGGTCAAGCTAGGAGATTCCCATGAGAGTCCTGCTCCTGGTCGCCGCCGCCCTCCTCCTGATCCTCCCCTCGACGGGCTGCCGCGACCCCGAGCCCGCCCTGCCCGTCGCGCTCTGCGGCATGGAGAGCTACGAGCTGCTGCCGGCCGAGGAGGTGGGCGGGGTCGTCGCCTCCGAGGAGGTCACCCTCCTCGACCTCGACGCCGCGGGCATCGACGGCCTGCTGGCCGCCGGCGGCCTCGCCGACGTGCTGGGCCCCTCCCCCTACGGCGCCCGGGTCTTCCGCCTGCGCTACCGCACCCAGGATCGCGGGGTCGTCCGCGAGGCCACCACCGTGGCGGCCTTCCCGGCGAACGCCGATCTGCCGGCCGAGCTCCCCCTCCTCATCTACACCCACGGCACCACCGGCTTCTCCGATCCCTGCGCGCCCTCCGCCGACCTCGGCGGCCAGCTCCTGGCCGCCGCCATCGCCGCGCGGGGCTACATCGTGGCGGCCCCCGACTACCTCGGCCTCACCGGCCTGGGCGAGACCGTGGACCTGCGCCACCCCTACCTGATCGGCGAGCCCACCGCGATCGCCAGCTGGGACGCCCTGCGCGCCACCATCGCCCTGGGCGCCGCCGAGGGGGTGGAGGCCGTCCCCTCCCACCAGACCGCCATCATGGGCGCCAGCCAGGGCGGCCACGCCGCCTTCTTCACCGCCCGCTACGGGCCCCACTACGCCCCCGAGTTCGACATCGACGCGGTGCTCCCCTCCATCCCCCCCATCGACATGCGCGAGCTGATGGCCTTCGGGGTGGACGACCGGGGAGGCATCCACGGCCTGCTGGCCGCGATGCTCAACGCCTACCGCAACTGGTACGGCGCCCCGGCGAGCATGGAGGGCGTGCTCGTCAACGACGCGCCCCACAACCTGGCCGACAACATCGACACGCTCATGTACCCGACCGACGCCTGCGACGCGGGCGACGAGCTCGGCGCGATCCTCCAGGCGAGCGGCTCCCTCTACGAGGCGGACTTCACCGAGGGGATGCGCGGCGGCAGCGTGGGCGAGCCCTGGGACTGCTACCTCGAGGTGAACTCGATCAACGCCGCGCCGATCCCGCGCGGCGACGATCCGCCCTTCTTCGTCGCGGCGGGCGAGCTCGACGAGCTGGTCCCCCTGGTGACCGTGACCGACGGGGTGAGCGAGCTCTGCGCGAGCGGCTACGGCATCGAGCTGCTCGTCTGCCAGGACGCCAACCACGTCCAGGGCGGGACCTGGTCCCTGCGCGAGCAGCTCGACTGGCTGAACGCCCGCATGGCCGGTGAGCCGATGGACCCCGCGCGCAGCTGCGAGATCCCGGCGCCCTCCTGCTGCAGCGGCAGCGACCCGGCGGTCTGCACCTCCTGATCCCCCCGCCGTGCGCACGCTCTCCCTCCTGCTGACGACCCTCGTCGGTATTGCCCTGGGCTGGCCCCTCCTCCCCCTGGAGGCGGCGGCGGGCGCCGAGGTCCCGCCGGGCGAGTGGCTGGAGGCGGGCCGCGCGCTCCTCCTCCTGGCCCTGCCGGCGGTGATCGTCGTCCAGGCCGCGAAGGCGCACCTGCTCCAGGATCACGCCGACAACCGCTGGGCCACCGAGGCCGGGGCCCTCGCCTGGGTGGCCGCCTCGCCGGCCCTCGCCGCGGTGGCGGCGCGCTCCACCCTGACGACGGGCATGGCCCTGCTCTTCGGCGCGCACCTCCTGGTGGTCAGCAGCCACCGCAGCAAGCGGCCGACCGTCCTGGCCGGCGCCGGCGCCGTCCTCGCCGGCGCGCTCCTGGCCCACCCCTACCTGGCGCCGGCGATCATCGCCGTCGCCCTCCACGGCCTCTTCGGAGGCTGGCGCCACCTGCCCGCGCCCCGCTTCGACAAGCTCTCCGGGCGAGCGATGGCGGGGATGGCGGGCTTCGCCCTCCCGCTGACCGCCGCGGGCCTGGTGTGGGACGATCCCATCGTCCCCGACCTGCCCGCCCTCTCGGTCGATCCCGCGCCGCTGCTCGCGGCCGCGCTCGGCGGCGAGGGGCTCCTGCTCCGTGCCCCCTGGGTGCTCCTCGGCCTCCTCGGGCTGGGGCTCTGGTGGAAGCGGGGCACCCGGCGCGGCTTCCTCCTGGTGAGCCTGGGCGTGGTGGCCGCGGTCCTGCTCGCCGCGCTCCTGCCGACGCCCGGCGCCCCCGCGGCCCCGGCGCTCCTGCTCCCCCTCCTCCCCTTCCTCGCCGGCCCCACCGCCCGGCTCCTCTCGGCCCTCCGGGACCGTCCGGGGACGAGCGGACCCCGCAGCGCCGGCCTGGCCCTGGGGCTGGTCCTCGCCGGCCTGCTCGCCGGCCTCGAGCCCGCGGCGCTCCTCACGCCGAGCCTCGCGGCCACCCCCCCGGCGGGGGCGCTCCTGGGGATCGCCCTGATCCTCGCCCTCCTCCTGCCCGGGCGGGCCTCGACCCGCGGGCGGCTGGAGGCGGCCGGCCTCTCCCTGGGGGTCGCGGGCCTGCTCCTCGCGGGCCTCCACCTCCTCGGGAACGCGCTGGGCTAGAGCTCGTCGGCGCCGAGGTCGATGGCGCCGTCGTCCCGGCGCTGGAGATCGAAGTCCCCCTGCGGCGCGCCGCCGGGCGCCCCGGCATCGACGCAGGCCGAGCCCCCCTCGACGTGGGGATCGAGGGGGACGCTGTCGGGCGCGACGAGCCGGGGATCCCCGAAGAGGACGTCGAAGGCCTCGCCGAGGAAGGCCCGGGCCTCCGCCACGTCGTTGGCCACCACCGGGCTGGCCGGGTTCGAGTAGTCGATGGCCAGGGCCTGGGAGCTCCGGGAGAGCCAGACGAGGTTGGTGCCGAGGGTCCGGGGGCGGGCCCCGGCGCTCATCGCGCCGAAGGCCCAGCCGTAGTCCCCCCGCCCGGGCCGCACGACGTTGTTGCGGTAGTAGCCGCGGCGGATGGGATCGGCGGGGTCGCTGTCGAAGGCGATCCCCACCGTGGCGCCGCCGTAGCCGCCACCGTCGATCGTGTTGTTCACCACGTCGAGGTCGTAGGTGGACCGGGTCACGTGGGCCAGCAGGCCGAAGGCCACCGAGCCCGTCGTCGCGACGCAGTTGCCGCCGAGGATCGCGTTGTTCTCCACCCGGGCCCCGCTGTCCATCGCCTCCAGGCCCGCCGCCCAGTAGGTCCCCTCGGGGCGGGCGGGATCGGCGCAGCCGCCCATCAGCTGGTTGCGCGCCACCAGGGGGCGGCTGTCGGGCATCAGCACCAGGGCCGCCGAGTGGGCGGCTCCGGGGTTGCCCTCGGCGCCCTCGATCCGGTTGCCCTCGATCCGGGCGCAGGCCCCGCCGCCGCAGGCCACCCCCAGGGCGGTCACCGGGGCGGCGAGCTCGCCGCCGCCGGCGATGAAGCGGTTGCCGATGATCTGGCAGGCCGAGGCCGTCCCGGGATCGTCGATCGGAGGATCGTCCGGGACGCCCTCGCAGAAGATGCCGGCGGCCATCGAGAGCCCGGTCACGCTGGCCGCGCCGACGATCGCGCCGTTGCCGTGGATGACCGCCGGGCAGTCCCGGCCGGCCACGATGCCCAGGGCGCTGCTGCCGGGGCTCGCCCCGTCGCTGCTGGCGAGGATGGCCGGGTTGAAGGCGATCTCCGGCGCCCCCCGGTGGCACTCGAGGAGCACCCCGAGGCCGGTCTGCCCGGCGTGGCTCGCCTCGATCCAGCTCTGCCGCAAGGCCACGCCCTGGGCCCGGCCGCTGACCCGCAGCCCGAGGCCGTAGGTCGCCTGGGTGTCACAGATGGAGATCCGATCGAGGGTCGTGTCCTGGGCGTCGATCAGCTCGATACCGACGGCGCCCTGGCTGGCGACCCAGGACTCCACGCCGTGGATCCCCCGGCTCCAGTCCCCGGCGCAGGAGCCGCAGCCGCCGGCGTTCGGGTCGGGGGTGCAGCTGTCCTCGAGCTGGAGGCGGGAGGCCTCCACCTTGATCCCGACGCTGCTGAGCACGCCCCCACCCCCGTGGACGTTGAGGCGGGTGGCCCGCACCTCGGCGCCGTTCTTGATCGAGAGCCCCAGGGTGGTGCTCTCGCTGACCTCGGCCCCGATGATCGCCACGTTCGAGAGGGTGAACGACCGGGCGCCGCTGATGGTCATGCCGATGAGGTCGGCCTGCGCCCGGCGCAGGACCATCCGGGCGAGCGCCGTGGGGTTCTGCACGGTGTCGGGCACCATCAGCCCCTGCGGGTGGTGGGTCAGCAGCCGCGTCGTGTGGCCGGGGCACTCGGTCCAGGTGGTGCTCTCGTAGCTGCCCACGATCGAGACCCGGTCGTGCATCCGGAAGCCCTCCGTCGCCGTGTCGATCACGTAGTCGGCGGTCCCGGTGCCGCAGATCGGGCCGCCCGCCACGCAGATCGTCACCTGCTCCTCGGTGGCGAGCTGCCGCTCGGCCTCGGCCTGGGCGAACTGCAGGGTGCGCAGCGGCAGGAGGGAGTTGCGGCCGTCGTTGCCCGGCGTGTCGGCGCCGGTCGGCGCGACGAAGATGCAGTCCGGCAGGTTGCCGGAGGCGTTCAGGACCTCGTCGACGACCCCGTCGCAGTCGTCGTCCTCGCCGTTGGGGAGGGTGCCCTCGCCGCCGGGGGCCGGGGTGCCGGGAACGCACGCCCCCAGGGCGCCGCCGCTGCAGCGCCCCTCGGCCTCGCAGACCCCGATCCCGCAGGTCGGGAGGGGCACGCTCTCGTCGTCGGTGCCGTCGCAGTCGTCGTCGAGGCCGTTGCAGGTTTCCTCGGAGGGCAGGACCTGCCCGTGGCAGGGGTACCAGATCCCCTCGATGCACCACTCCTGTCCGGAGCGGCAGACGCCCCGGTTCGCCGTCCCCTCGGGGCCCTCGTAGCACTGGCGCACGGTGTGCCGGCCCACGCCGGAGTGGGTGTCGTCGCAGTCCGGGCCGGCGCAGCCCTCGCCCTCGCCGAAGCCGTCCCGATCCCCGTCCACGTCGCAGCCGACGCAGGCGAGCTCGCAGCGCCCCAGGTTGCAGGCCCAGCTGCCCTCGGCGCAGGGGACCCCCTGGGGGCAGTCGTCGACGGTGGCGCAGTCGGGCTGCTCGACCTGGATGCAGAAGCCCACGCTCGCGTCGCACCAGAGCTGGTCGGGGTTCACCTCCTCGCTGCCGGCGAAGCGCTCGCGGCAGTCCGCGTCGCTCTCACAGCTGACCTTCTCGCCGCTCCAGCGCGGGGCCTTCGGGCAGGCCCCGAGACCCATGACGAGCATGATGGCCAGCCCCAGGCTGGTGGTGGTGCCGATCTTCATCGTCCCTCCCGGAACAGGCTCTCACTCTAGCAAAGAGCCCCCCTGCCTTGTGCCCGGCCGCCGAGGTCTTATTGTGAGCGGCGAATGAGCTCTGACTCCAGCAGCCGCCGGCTCGGCATCCTCCTGCGGCTGGTCGAGCTGCTCCGGCCGCACAAGCTGCGCTTCGCCGTCGCGACCGTGGCCCTGATGGTCGGCTCGCTGGTGGCGCTGGTCTACCCGCAGGCCGCCCGCTACGCCATCGACGAGGGCCTCGGGGAGGGCGGCTCGAGGGAGGTGCTGGATCAGGTCGCCCTCTTCCTGGCGATCCTCTTCGCCCTCCACGCCGGCGTCGTCTGGATCCGCCACTACCTGATGTCCTGGCTGGGCGACCGGGCGGTGGCCGACCTGCGCCGCCAGAGCTTCGATGGCCTGGTCTACCTGCCGGTGGGCTGGTTCCACCTGCGCCGCACCGGCGAGCTCATCGGCCGGCTCTCCGCCGACATCGCCATCATCGAGGGCTTCGTCGGCAGCCAGCTCTCCATCGCCCTGCGCAACCTCATCCAGCTCATCGGCGGCCTCACGCTCCTGCTCTGGCAGAGCCCCCTGCTCACCTTGATCATGGTGGCGGTGGTCCCGCCGATGATGCTGGCGATGGTCGTCCTCGGCCGGAAGATCCGCCGCATGAGCCGGGAGGTGCAGGACCGTCTCGCCGAGACCAGCGGCGACGCCCAGGAGTCCCTCGGCGCGATCCAAACGGTGCAGGCCTTCGTGCGCGAGACCTTCGAGCAGGCGCGCTACGGCGAGGGCATCGAGCGGGCCTTCGGCTCGATGGTGGACCTCGCTCGCTGGCGGGCGACCTTCATGGCGACGGTCACCGTCGCCGGCTACGCCGCCATCGCGGCCATCCTCTGGATCGGCGGCCGCTGGGTGGTGGACGGCCGGATGAGCGGCGGCGACCTGGCCGCCTTCATGATCTACACCTCGATCGTCGGGGTGGCGGTGGCGAGCCTGGCGGGCCTCTGGGGCACCCTGCAGCGCGCCGCCGGCGCCACCGAGCGCATCTTCGAGATCATCGACACCCTCCCCGAGATCCGCGACCCCGCCTCGCCGCGAGCCCTGCCCGAGGGCGGCGGCGCCGTGCGCTTCGAGGGCGTGCACTTCACCTACCCGGCCCGGCCCGAGCAGGAGGTCCTCGAGGGCGTCGACTTCGAGATCCACCCCGGCGAGCTGGTCGCCGCGGTGGGCCCCTCCGGGGCGGGCAAGACCACGCTCACCGCCCTGCTCTTCCGCTTCTTCGATCCGACGGCCGGGGCCGTGCGCCTCGAGGGGGTCGACCTGCGCGAGCTGGCCCTGGCCGACCTGCGCGGCGCCATGGCCATGGTCGAGCAGGAGCCGGTGCTCTTCTCGGGCACCATCGCCGAGAACATCGCCTACGGCCGGCCCGGCGCCACCCCCGCGGAGATCGAGGCCGCGGCCCGGGACGCCAACGCCCACGACTTCGTCACCGCCTTCCCCGAGGGCTACCAGACCCTGCTGGGCGAGCGCGGGGTGCGGGTCTCGGGGGGCCAGCGTCAGCGCCTGGCCATCGCCCGGGCGCTCCTGGCCAACCCCCGCCTGCTGATCCTCGATGAGGCCACCAGCAACCTCGACGCCGAGAGCGAGGCCCTGGTGCAGGAGGCCCTCTCCCGCCTGATGCACGAGCGGACGACCTTCGTCATCGCCCACCGGCTCTCCACCGTCCGGGACGCCGACCGGATCCTGGTCTTCGATCAGGGCCGGCTGGTCGAGACCGGCGACCACGAGAGCCTCATGACCTCGGACGGGGTCTACCGGCGCCTGGTGGAGCGGCAGCTCTCCGAGTGAGCTGCGCCCCCGCTACGCCTCCGGGGTTCGCGCGGGCCGGACGGGAATCTAGGTCCGGCGCCGCGCACCCCGAAAGAGTCCCGAGGGAGGCGTTGTCGCTGGCCCCTCGTCGGGACTCGAGCTGGCGACTTTCATAACCATAGGTACGAGCAAGTCGCGTGCCGGATCTGACGGAAGGCCGCGATCTCGCAAGCCCGCGAGATCAAAGAAAACGGGGCCGGGGGAAGATCCCCAGGCCCCGTCGACTTCCGTGAAATCCGGATCGCGGTGTCGCTAATTCGACACTACTACTCCTGCCAGATCACCGGCTTCTTGGCCTCGTACCAGGCCGGCGCCATCGGGGTGTAGGTGTCCTCGATCACGCCCCGCTTCACCTTGAGGGTGGGGGTGAGGAAGCCGTTCTCGGTGAGCCACTCGTCCTTCACCACGGCGAGGAACTCGAGCTTCTCGTAGCCGGCCAGCTCGCTGTTGATCTCGTCGAGGTGAGCCTTCAGTGCGGCCTCGAGGGCGGCCTTGTCGCCGTTCTTCCCGGCGCGGGCGTCCTCGGAGAGCATCACCAGCGCGTGGGGCTGGGGCTGGCCGCTGCCGCAGACGCAGGAGAGCTCCACCTGGGGGTGGTTGTTGATCATGTTCTCGATGGGCGCCGGGGCGATGTACTTGCCCTTCGAGGTCTTGAAGAGCTCCTTCACCCGGCCGGTGATGGTGAGGCGGCCCATCTCGTCCACCGAGCCGCGATCGCCGGTCTTCAGCCAGCCATCCTCGGTGAACATCTCCTTGGTGGCCTCCTCGTTCTTGTAGTAGCCCATCATGTCGCCGGGGCTCTTCACGAGGATCTCACCCTCCTCCGAGATCTTGCACTCGACGCCGGTCTGCGGGACGCCGACGGTGCCGGCCTTGGCCTGGCCCGGGCGGTTGGAGTGGGAGTAGGCGAAGTTCTCGCTCATGCCGTAGCCCTCGAGGAGGTCGAGGCCGAGGGAGCGGTACCACTCGATGACCTCCTTCGGGATCGGCGCCGAGCCCGAGCCCGCGAAGCGGACGTGCTGCAGGCCGAGGCCGGTGAGCACCTTCTTCTTCACGATGCCCTTGAGGATCGGGATCTTCAGCAGGCGAGCGAGCTTCTCGGGGGGCATCTTCTGGAAGACGCCGAGCTGGAACTTCAGCCAGAGGCGGGGCACCGAGAGGAACATCGTCGGGGCCGCGCGCTGCAGATCCTTCACGAAGGTCTCGAGCGCCTCGGCGAAGAAGACCTGCCCGCCACAGTAGAAGAGGTGCGCCTCGATGAAGGCCCGCTCGAAGGAGTGGGCCAGGGGCAGGTAGGAGAGCGCCCGGTCGGTGATGCCCGTGTCCAGGTACTCGGAGATGTACTGCGCGCTCTGGCGCATGGCCTTGTGGCTGATCATCACGCCCTTGGGCTGGCCGGTGCTGCCCGAGGTGTAGATCAGGGTGGCCAGGGTCGCCGGATCGGGGCTATCGACCTCCTGCAGGGGCTCGTGCTTGGAGATGATGTCGTCCCACTGCAGGTAGTCGTTCTCGGGCGCCAGCGGGGTGGCGACGATGGTGATGTCGGAGGGGATGCCCTCCTTCATCTGCTCCCAGACCGGATCGAGCTTGCCCACGAAGAGCAGCTTCGACTCGGAGTGCTTGATGATGTGCTCGACCGTGTCGGCGGTGAAGGTCGGAAAGATCGGCACGCTCACGTGGCCGGCCATCCAGATGGCGATGTCGGTGATCATCCACCAGGCGGTGTTCTTGGAGAGCAGGGTGATGCAGCTCTTCGGCGGCAGCTCCAGGCTCTTGATGTAGGAGGCCAGGCGCCTCGCCTCCTCCATCGCCTCGCCGTAGGTGTAGTACTTGAGGTTCTCGTCACCGCCGCCCATGGGCTGGGTGAAGACCCGGCGGTCCTTGCCCTGCTTCTCCCAGTTGAGCATGCACTCCAGCAGCGTCTTGGTATCCTTGTTCGTCGACATGGCTGTCTCCTTCACCAGGCGCCAGGCATCCCATCGGTACCGGCGCGGTTGACCTTCCCGTAACTTCCCTCGACTTCGAGGGCCTCTTCTACCGAACTTCGATGACTTCGACGAGTGCAAACGGACGGGCCGGCCGCTGCCGGGACCTCCCCCCGGGAACCGCCACCCTGGCCTTCGTGACCCCCTGCTCCGCCGAGAAGGACGCTGCGGGCGCGCCGCTCCCGGCGATCGAGCGCTACACGGACCCCCGGATCCGGGAGGTCGAGGCCGCCGCCCGGCAGGCCGGCGCCGACTTCCTCATCTTCTCGGGCGAGTTCGGCCTCCTCGAGGCCTCCACCCCGATCCCCCACTACGACCACCTCCTCCTGGCCGAGGAGGTGCGGGAGCACGCCTCCCAGGTGGCGCGCCAGCTGCGGCAGCGGGGGCTCGACCGGATCCTCTTCTTCACCGCGGGCCTCGAGAAGGACCCCCTCCTGGGCCCCTACCACGACTGCCTGGAGCAGGCCTGCGAGCTGGCCGCGGTCGGCCTCACCTTCATGGAGCTCGCCGCTTGAACCCCGTCACCCACGGCCTCTCGGGCTGGGTGCTCGGCAGCGCCCTCCAGCTCGACCGGCGCGATCGGGCCCTCGTGACCCTCGCCGCGCTCTCGCCCGACCTGGACGGCGCCGGTCTGGTCGTCGACCTCCTGCGCGGCGACTTCGCGCTGCGCCGGGACTACTGGGAGGCCTGGCACCACGTGCTGGCCCACAACCTCACCTTCGCGGTGGCGGTCACCGGGATCGCCCTCCTCCTGGCCCACCGGCGCTGGCTCACCGGCCTGCTGGTCTTCGCGGTGGTCCACCTCCACCTGCTGGAGGACCTCGTCGGCTCCCGGGGGCCCGACGGCTACCAGTGGCCGATCCCCTACCTCGCCCCCTTCGACCGGAGCCTGCAGCTGACCTGGTCGGGGCAGTGGGCGCTGAACGGCTGGCCCAACATCGCCCTGACCCTCTTGCTGATGGTGATCACCGGCTACCTGGTCTGGCGGCAGGGCTGGTCCTTCTTCGCCTACTTCTGGCGGCGCGGCGACGAGGTGCTGGTGAAGACCCTGCGCGGCCGCTTCGGCGAGCCCTCGGAGCGCTGACCGCTTCCTGATAGGTACGGGCGGTACCCTCGTTCGCAGGAGGTCCCGTGACGACCGCTGACGTCCGCAAGCCCGCCTCTCCCGGCCTCGCGCTGGCCCTCGTGATCGGCTTCGATCTGCTGGCCTTCCTCGGCGTCGGTGCCGCCGTCGTCCTCGCCAGCCGGGGACCGGGCCGCTGGTTCGTGGAGGGGGGCCCCTGGATGTACCTCCTTCTCCTCCTCTTCTTCGCCCAGGCCGGCGCGGCCATCCTCCTCTCGGTGCTCCACCTCTCCCGCCGGGTGCCCCTGCCCCTCTACCTCGCCCTCCCCTTCCTGGTCCTGCTGGTCGGCGTCCTGGGCCGGGTGCTGGGCATCGAGCAGGCCTTCGAGGCCATCGCCTACGCCGCCCCGGATCAGAAGGGCGCGATGTGGGGCATGTCCCTCTCCATCGCCGACATCCCCCGCGCCTTCGCCTTCTTCCTGGTCTCCGCCGGCGGGCTCTTCACCCTGGCAGGCGTGACGGCGGCGGCCTTCACCCGCCGCACGCCGGGCGAGCACCTGCCCTTCGCGGGCATCGCCGGCGGCACGGCGGTCGTGGGCGCGGCGGCGGTGATCGTCCTGGGCCTGATCGAGAGCCAGGCCACCGGCCTGCGGCCGGTCCTCTTCGGGGTCGTGCTCCTGCTCTGCGCGCCCCTCCTGGCCCTCGCCGCGCCGGCCCTCAAGGGGCTCTCCGAGCACGAGGACGAGCGTGAGCGGGCCCATGGCTTCGCGCTGGCCCTCGGCGCCGCCCTCGGCCTGCTCCTGGGGGTGGCCGGGTTCGCCCTGGCCCTCGAGAGCGGCGATCGCTCCACCGCCCTCTCCGCGGTCTACGCCGCCCCGCCGGATCAGATGGCCGCGATGCTCACCGCCTCGATGGCCTTCTCCCGGACCGCCTCCCTCCTCGGCGTGATCGCCACCCTGGCCGCGCTCTTCGTGGCGGCGCCCCTGCTGATCTTCGCCGGCCCGGGTGCCCCGGCCTTCGCCGGGCGCCACCCCCTGCAGCTGGTGCTCCTCCTCGTCCTCGTCGGCGGGGGCGTGGGCATCGACCGGCTCGGGGAGGGCAACGAGGGCCGGCGCCACGCCGTCCTCCGGGAGGCGCTGAAGAGCCCCCTCCCGGCGGACCTGGACCTGCCCGAGAGCAGCGCCCGCCTCGTCCCCGACGGCGACCACGCCATCCTGCTCCTGCGGGGAGAGGCGCTGGTACCGGCCCGGGAGGGCGCGGGTGAGCTGCAGGGACGCGAGCGCCCCAACCTGGCCCTGGACGCGAGCACCTCCGGGACCACCCTGCGCTCGCTGGCGGCCGGCCTGCAGCGGGACCGCGTGGATGGCATCCGCCTGCTGGTGCGAGAGCGCCCCGGCGGGGAGCGCCTCGCTCTCTCCGACGAGCGGCGGGCCCACCTGCTCTCCTTCGGCATCCCCGGCGAGCTGCTGGTGCTCTCGGGCCCGGAGGCGAGCGCCATCAACCTGGGGCTCGCCGAGCGGATCGCGGAGTTCATCACGCCGGGGGAGGACGCCCTCGGGCTGATGCTCGAGCTCGACGGCGCCGAGGTGCGGCCCTCGACCACCCTCGGCCCCCTCGCGCCGATCCCGGCGACCGCCGCGGGTGAGGTCGATCGCGCGGCCCTCGGCGCCCTCCTCGCCCGGCTCAAGGAGGAGCACCCCGACGAGACCCTGGTCGCGATCTACCCGGGCGATGAGAGCTCGCTGCAGCAGGTCGTGGACGTCCTCGACGCCACCCGCGAAGGCCCGGGCGAGGCGTGGGATCGCGCCCTCCTCTACCCCGACACCCTCCTCGTCACCTCGCCGCTCCGCACGCCGGCGCCCGGGGGGCGCGACCGGATGAGCGAGCTGCTCGAGGCCATGATGGGCCGCCCTCCCGCCGCCGACGGTCTCGGCGACGGGGACGGCCCTGACCACGGCCCCGCCGGGACCTCGGGCGCGGCCGATCACCGGCCGCCGACCGTGATGGGCTCACTCTCGCAGGAGGTGATCGCCCGGGTGGTCCGGCGCCATGGCGCCGAGTTCCGCTACTGCTACGAGAAGGAACTACAGACGACGCCGGGGATGGCCGGCGAGGTGGCCGTGAAGTTCGTCATCACCAGCGAGGGCAGCGTGAGCACCGCCAAGATCGCGCGCACCACCCTCCAGAACGAGAGGGTCGAGCGCTGCCTGCTCCAGCGCTTCCAGCGCCTGCGCTTCCCCGCGCCCGCGGGCGGCGGCATCGTCATCGTCACCTACCCCTTCGTCTTCCGCACCGCGGAGTGAGAACCCCGGGCCCCTGAAGGAGCGAGCGAATGACCCACCTGAACGCCCACTGTCTCTGCGGCGCCGTCCGCGCCCGCCTCGAGCTGCCCACCCTCTTCGGCGTCCACTGTCACTGCCGCTGGTGCCGCCGCGCCCACGGGGCGGCCTACGTCACCTGGACCGGCGTGCCCGAGGAGCGCTTCGAGCTCGTCTCCGGCGAGACCTCGGTCACCTGGTACGCGTCCTCGAGGTGGAGTCGGCGGGGCTTCTGCCCGACCTGTGGCACCACCCTCTTCTTCCAGACCACCGCCGCGCCTGGCGAGATACACGTGGCCGCGGCCTGCCTAGAGGGCGAGCTCGACCGCGAGATCGGCGCCCACGTCTTCTTCGAGCAGCACCTGCCCTGGGTCTCGGTGGACGAGCACCTGCCTCGCCTGGAGGGTGACGATCCGGCCCTGGCCGCCTACGCTGAGGTGGGCAAGTAGAACGACAAGGAGGACCTCCATGTTCGACCGCTGGCTGCTCCTCTCCACCGCCGGGCTGCTCCTCTTCACCGGCTGCCCCACTGACGACGACCCCGGCGACCCCGACGGGGGCGGTGCCTCGACGACGCCCTGCGCCGAGCTGGCGGAGGCCGGCTGCCGGGAGCGCGCCGACTGCGCGGTGGACACCTGCTTCGTCTGCTCCTGCGCACCCACCTTCCACGCGTGCCGTGAGGCGTCGGCCGCGCCGGCCGAGTGCCCGGACTACGACTGTCCGCAGCCCGAGTGCTGTGGTGCCACCGCCGACTGCTCCAACGCCGGTGCTCCCTGCTCCCCTCCGGGCTCGGTGCCCTCCTGCGGCATCTGCGACGACGCGCCGGGGGACTGCACGAGCGACGCGGAGTGCGGATACTTCGAGATCTGCGAGCCGGTCCGCTGCTCCTGCTCGGGCGCGAGGGCCTGCGTGCCGGGCTGTCGGGACCCCGGGGATGGCTGCTCGCCGACCGACCCCTGCTCGGGGCTGGTGCTCTGCCCCACGGGGTGGAGCTGTGACGCGCGCGAGCACCCGCACTGCGTCGCGACGAGCTGCGCCGCGGCCCCCGACTGCCCGCCCGACTTCGACTGCAGCGCGGGCGCCTGCGAGCGGCGCCACTGCCAGCTCGATCTGGACTGCGAGGGCGTCTGCGTCGAGGGCCGCTGCTACGCGTCCTACGGCCGCTGCGAGCTCCCGGTACCTTGATCAGAAACCGGTGGGCACGGGCCCGCAGACCTTCGCGTCGACCCGGGCGAAGACGCCCTGCTCCAGGGTGCAGTGCTCGTCCGCGCCCTCGGCCTCGCAGGTGAAGGTGAAGCCCTTCGCGTCGAGGGTGCCGGAGTAGGTCCAGAGGTTGCGGGAGAAGCCATCGCTCTCCTTGCCCGAGAGGTCGGTGTCCAGGCCGATGGCGTCGCCCCAGAGATCGCGCTCGCCGAGCTGGAAGGAGAGCTTCACCCCCTCGACCTTCACGGCCTTCGCGTCGGTCTTGAACCAGGCGACGAAGTCCGGCCCCTCGACTCCGAGGTACTCGGCGGAGAGGACGCCCTCGCTGCCGGTGATGCGCAGCTGGTGGGGCTCCTGCCCCTCCTCGGACCACTGGTAGCAGCCGGTGAGCTCGACGGCGGGCGGCGCCTCGGGCTTCGTCGGCGCGGGCGCGGCCTCCTCTGGCGCGGGCGCGGTGGGGGGCGGCGCCTCCTCCTTCTGCTCGGGGCAGGCGGTGAGGAGGAGCACGAGGGCGAGGAGAAGTGACGGGGTCCGCATGAGGGCCATCCTAGGAAAGGCCGTGCGCGAGCGTGAGCGCGTGCGCGTGCGCGGGCGGACCGGGGGCTCTACTCGCCCTCGCCGTTTTCGCCTAGCCCCGCCTCCTTGAGCCACTTCCAGAGCGTGACCCGGCTGACGCCGAGCGCGGCGGCGGCCTGGGCCCGGATGCCACCGGCGGCGTCCAGGGCCCGCTGGAGGGTCTCGGGGGCGGGGCGCGGATCACCGCGCCGGTGGCGGCGGCGCCCGCCGTGGTGGCCGTTGGCGGAGCGCGGATCGCGCAGCAGAGGCGGCAGATCCTCGGGGCGGATCTGGCCGTCGCGGGAGACGGTGAGGGCGAACTCGATGGCGTGCTCGAGCTCACGCACGTTGCCCGGCCAGGTGTGCTCGAGGAGGCGGTCCATCACCTCCGGGCCGATCGAGGGCCGCGCGCCCTCCTGCTCCCGGGCGTGACGCTCGAGGAAGTGCTCGACCAGCACCGGGATGTCCTCCCGGCGCTCGCGGAGGGAGGGCACGGTCAGGGGGATGGTGGCCAGGCGGTAGTAGATGTCGGTGCGGAAGCGTCCCTCCTGGCACCGCTGCAGCAGGTCGACGTTGGTGGCGGCCAGCACCCGGATGTTCACGGTGCGGGTCGTGCTGTCACCGACCCGCTCGAACTGCTGCTCCTGCAGCACCCGCAGCAGCTTGGTCTGCACCTCGATGGAGAGATCCGAGATCTCGTCCAGGAAGATGGTCCCGCCGTTGGCCGCCTCGAAGCGGCCGATGCGATCGGTGGCGGCGCCGGTGAAGGCGCCCTTCACGTGGCCGAAGAGCTCGCTCTCGACCAGGGAGGGGGAGAGGGCCGGGCAGCTGACCCGGATGAAGGGCCGGCTCCGGCGCGGGCTCGAGTGGTGGATGGCCGAGGCGACCAGCTCCTTGCCGGTGCCGGTCTCGCCGGTGATGAGGATCGAGGCCCGGGAGGGCGCCGCCAGGTCGATGCGATCGAAGAGGGCCATCATCGAGGGGTGCCGGCCGATGATCTCGGTGCGGACCTTGGCCCGATCGCGCAGCGCGCTGACCTCGTTCTGCAGGGCCTCGATCTCCGAGAGGTCGGCCACCGACTCGATGGCCCCGATGATCTCGCCCCGCGCGTTCCGCATCAGGCGGGCGTTCTTGTGGACGGCCACCCGGCTGCCGTCCTTCCGGCGCAGGGTGCAGCGCTTGCGATCGAAGCCCTGCTTCTCCTCGAAGAGGACGCAGCGCTTCCCCGGAGGACCGATGGGCCCGCCGAAGCAGGTGTCCCCCTGCATGGCCGAGCAGTTCTGCCCCACCATCTCCTCGGCCTTCAGTCCGGTGAGCTCCTCCATCGCTCGGTTCCAGCAGCTGATGGTCCCCTCGACGTCGACGGTGAAGAGACCCGCCGGGAGGGTCGCCAGGACCTGCTGGAGGAGCTCCTTGCTGTCGATTCCGCCCACGTAGATCTCCATGGGAGGCGCGCCGCCGTCGGTGGGAGGTCGTTCTGGAGGTGTCTGGCGCGTCATGGGCGGTCCGGACCACCCTAGGCGCCAGATCCCGGGTGACAATCGCCGCCGGGCCCCGAGGGGGCGAGGCCCGGCGGCGGGCAGGCCCGGGGCCTAGGGGTTGCGGCTACCGCAGGCCACGGCGCCACCCGTCATCGGATCGCAGCTGTAGCCCAGCGCGGCGAAGTCGAAGTCCGCGTTGCCGTTGTGGCAGTCCGAGCACCCGAGCGCGGCGGTCCGCGGCGCGACCTCGTGGTTGATGCCCAGGTAGAGCTCGGTGTGGATCCACTCCCAGTCCGAGGCGGTCAGGACCGTGCCGGCGGCGAGCTGGCCCGCGGCGATGCCGCCGGCCTGCAGGGCGGCCGTCCAGTTCGCCTCGACCGTGGCCGGATCGTAGGAGGCGGCGTCGGGGATGGTGGCCCAGAAGCCGCCGGGGCCGAAGAGCTTCGGCGCGGCGACCAGCCGGGTGGCGGTGAAGGCGGGCTGCTGCCCGACCATCCGCTTGAAGGGGAAGATCTTCGCGCCGGCGTCGGCGAAGGTGGCCAGGGGCTCGCCCAGGGT
The DNA here is from genome assembly GCA_029210625.1 of Deltaproteobacteria bacterium. Lineage (NCBI taxonomy): Bacteria > Pseudomonadati > Myxococcota > Myxococcia > Deltaproteobacteria bacterium. The sequence continues at coordinate 187,341 of JARGFU010000012.1, forward strand.
CACGGGCTGCGCGGCGGAGACACCGTCGCCCGCCGGGTAGCTGTCGGCGAGGGTCATCCGGGTGGTCCGGCCGTCGTACCAGCGGTAGGCCGGGCGCACGTTCTTCTCCCAGACGAAGTCACCCTTCATGTAGTCGTAGCTCTTCACCACGGTGCCGTCGGAGAGGGTGGTGGTCTCGACGCCATCGGTGCCGCGGGTGCGGTTGCCGGCGGTGGACCAGTTCCAGTCCATCTTCGTGGGCTGCTGCCGCGAGAAGGCCGGCACGTGGCAGGTCTGGCAGGCGATGTCGAGGGCGTGGTTGTTGGTGGCCGCGCTCGCGTGGGGGGTGCCGCCGTGGCAGTCCTCACAGGCCAGCCGGCCCTCGGAGACGGGCAGGTGCACGCCCTGACCGGTGAGGGTGTGGTTGGGGCCCGCGTGGCAGTTGGCGCAGTCCATGCCGTTGCCCATGTGGAAGTCGGTGTCGACCGTCGGGGCGGCCAGGGCCGAGCCGATGTCGCCCTTCTTCACGTTGTCGCCGCCACCCGCGCTGAAGTGGCACTTTCCGCAGTTGGCGCGCTCGGGGCGACCGACGCTGCGGGCCGCGATGGCAAGGTCGTAGGCCGGCGGCGGCAGGCCCGCGGTCTTCGGCTCCTTGGTGTAGCCGACGCCCGGATCGGAGTGGCAGACGAGGCAGTCGATGTTGTTCTGATTGCCGAAGTCGAAGCTGGGCGAGTCGTAACCGTAGCCGGCGTGGCACTGGCTGCAGCGCTTCTCGTTGGCGACGATCGAGACGCAGAAGTTGTTGATGAGGTTCTTCTTGCCGACCGTGGTGTCGTTCTCGTGGCCCTGCAGCGCGGGAGTGGAGCCCTCCCACTTCCAGTGAGCGGTCTGGAGCATGTCGGTGCCGGCCTGGGGGTGGCAGCCGAGGCAGGCGGTGGTGACGGCCGGGCCGTCGGCAAAGGGACCGGCCAGGGCGGTGAAGCCCTGGTGGAAGTTCATCTGGCTGCAGACGCCGGTGTCGCAGGTCTCGTTGGGGCCGCAGAGGTCGATGCAGACCGGCGCGGCGCCCGACGCATCACAGAACTGACAGGGGCCGCAGGCCGGATCGCAGGCCGGCGACTCGCAGACGCCCGCGTTGCAGGCCACGCCCGCCGCGCAGTTGTCGGTGCAGACCGGGGCCGCGCCCGAGGTGTCGCAGGTCTGGCAGGGGCCGCAGGCCGGATCGCAGGCCGTGACCTCACAGGCGCCGGCGTTGCAGACCAGGCCGGGGCCGCAGTTGTCGACGCAGGCCGGGGCGGCGCCCGAGGTGTCGCAGGTCTGGCAGGGCCCACAGGCCGGGTCACAGGTGACCGGGGCGTCCGCCACGCAGGCGCCCGCCTCGCAGGTGGTGCCCTCGCCGCAGGTGCTGACGCAGGCGGCGCTCTCGCCGCTCTCGTCGCAGACCATGCAGGCGTTCGCGTCGCAGGCGGGATCGCAGGCGGACTTCTCGGCGGGACAGCCCGCGCCGAGGGTGAGCAGCGCCAGCGACGCCAGAGAGAAGAAGAGGAGCTTCGATCGAGAATGCATGTTGCCTCCGTGGCGGGTCGCAATATTTGCAGGTGACCTTCACCTGAACGGAACAGGGAGCGACCGTTCTCCGGAGGCGTAAGGCAAGGAGAGTGCCACCCGAGGATGGCCCGTGATTTCGAAACGTTAGCGGCGCCAACCATTTCTGGTTGACGCCGCTGATGAACGTTCGAGTTTACGGTTTACGTCTAGCCGGCTTTTGCCCCCTTCTCGGGGGGCTCCGCTTTACCCTCCTCGCCCGCCGGCGCCGCGCTCTGTTCCCCCTCGGGGAAGAGGCGGTCGTACTCCCGGCGGTGCTTGTGACGCAGCTCCTCCACCGGCATGTAGCCGGAGAGGATCACCTTGTCGAAGGGGAAGACCTCGGGGGCCAGGCTGGCGCCGTAGATGTGCCAGACGGCGATGGTCAGGAAGGCCAGCACCGCCTCGCTCGAGTGCATCATCCGGGCCGCGGGGATGAACTGACCGGGGAGGAGCTGGGCGACGATGATCGGGTACATCAGGAAGAAGCCGGTGACGATCATCACCACCCCACCCATGATCAGGCCGACGTACTCGAACTTCTGGCGGTAGTCGAACTTGGGCAGCCGCGGTGGGTTCGGCGCCATCCCGAGGTAGTAGCGCAGGTTCTGCCAGGCATCCCGCAGGTCCTGGGGCAGGGGCAGGAGCGTCCAGCGCATCTTGTGGGTGAGCAGGCCGACCACCGCCGCGCCCACGTGGAGCAGCGCGTGGATGGAGAAGGCGATGCCCGCCACCCGGTGGAAGGTGCGCATGGTGTCCAGGCCGCCGAAGAGCTCGGTGAGGGCCGAGGCCCAGCCGGCGTCGTAGAACTTCTGCGGGAAGCCCGTGAGGATCAGGAGGGCGAAGGTGGCGAAGGCGAACCAGTGTTCGACCCTCCGGAAGGGGGAGAAGCGCTCGATCTCCCGGGTGCCATCTTCGAGGACGCGAAGCTTGGGAGCATTCATGGCTAGTTCCTCCCACCGTGGTTCGAGATGCTGCGGGCCTTCCAGAGGTGCATCAGGATGTGCAGCACCAGACCCAGGATGATGAAGGGGATGAGCAGGCGGTAGAACCACTTCACCGCCCACACCAGCGGCGCGCTCTCGAAGGTGGGCGGGTAGTGGCGCATCCAGGCGTCGGCGAAGCTGTCCGGCACCTCCTCGTGGCAGGTGCGGCACTGCTTGGCGATGCGAGCCCGGATCTCGTCGGGGGCTCCCTCCCGATCCCACTTCTGGATGGAGTGGATCCCGTGGCAGTCGGTGCAGGTGGCCATGGGCTTGCCCGGCAGGCCGGCCCCGGCGGCGTAGAGCTGGTTCGACGCCCCGTGGAAGTCCTCCAGGTAGGTGCTGGCCACGTTGGCGTCGAGACCGTAGGGCTTCATCCGCTTGGCGTCACCGTGGCACTTCACGCAGATCTCGTGCTCGGCGACGCGGAACTCCTTCTTGCGGGGATCGGCGATGGCGTGGGCGCCGTGGCAGTCGGTGCAGGCCGGCAGATCTCCGTTCGCCTCGGCGGCGAGGGCCGGGCCGTGGACCGACTTCTCGTAGCGGGAGAAGACCTCCTCGTGGCAGCGGGCGCAGCCCCGGCCGAGGGTCGCCCGGTGGTTCCCGGGCTTCTTGACCTCGTGCGCGCCGTGGCAGTCGATGCAGGTGGGCGCGTCGGTGTTGCCCTGCTCGAGCAGCTGGTAGTGGATGCCGTCGAGCGCCCGCGTGTAGTAGGCGTGGTGGCAGCGGTTGCAGGTCTTGGCGGAGTCGATCTGATAGGTGCGGCGGCTGCCCGCCGTCAGCTCCGGGTGCGGATGATCGCTGATCGCCCGGTGGCAGTCCGGGCAGGCGAGCGTGGCATGGACCGAGGCGTCGATCTTCTCCTGGTCCACGCCGACGTCGATGACCGAGCCGTCGGCGAACTCGACCTCTTCCCCTTCGAGATCGGCGTGACAGTCCAGGCAGTCCTGGCTACCGGCTGGTACCGCCCCGGCCAGCGCCGGCACGGTCAGCGCGACCGTACCGGCGAGCAGGGCAGCCCGGGCCGACAGCAGGATGGAGAACAGCCGGGGGTGTTCATTCATGGGTGTGTTCATCGCTGGTCCCTCCTGCGAGCAGGGGTCTCGTGGGGGAAGGTCAGACCTACTGCTTGTCTGCCTCCTCCTCGGCGCGGGCGGCGTCCACCTCGGTCTCGAGGTCGGAGAGCTCGTCCCGATCCGACCCTTCCTCTCCCTCGTTCTCACGCTGGAGGTAGGAGGCGACGGGAGCGCCCTGCATGCGCAGCAGCGGGGCCTGCTCGCGGACGGCCTCACCGGCCTTCTTGGAGAGGGCCTGGGCGGCGAGGACGGCGATGGACGCGAAGATCAGCACCGGGAAGAGGATCACGAAGGCCACGCCGAGGAGCGGGCTGCCCAGGAGGGCCAGGAAGGTCGGGATCCGGACGTAGTTGGCGCCCGGCTCGCCCTCGAGGATCTCGTCGTCGCTGCTGACGAACTGGAGGTCGATGGGGTTGAGGTTGAAGTAGACACCACGGGGGACGGGCTGATTGGAGAAGTAGTTCTTCATGGCCGGGCTCCTTTCGGGGTTCTTTGTTGGCCCACTGCAAACGTATCCACTGGGCCTTCCCCCTACCCTCGGGAAGAGTGCGTGGTCTTAGGGGGTAAGATTCCCTAGTTGTTCGGTTGCGACTCCCTAACGGCCCGAAGGCCGGGATAGATGCTCCTCCTCCTCGTCACGAACCTGCTCCACGCCGCCGTGGCCCTCCTCTTCTGCGTGGGGCTGCGCCCCTTCACCGGCGCGCTCTCGGCCTCGCGGTGGTCGCACCTGCTGGGGCTGGGGCTGACGCTGCCGGTCTTGGTCCCGGTCCTGCGCCTGGCGGGCGCGCCGGGCCTCCCCGAGGGCTGGCGCCTGCTGCGGAGCCAGGGCTGGCTGGACCTCCTGGTGGACGGCGGCTGGCCCCTCTGGATCGGCTTCACCGTTCTCCTCTGCGGCACCGCCCTGATCTTCCTCTTCCAGGAGGCCCTGCCCCTCCTCTACTCCCGGAGGATGGACCACGCCGCCGTGATCCCGGAGCCGCCGCCCGAGCTCCTCGCCCGCTACGAGGCGCTCCTCGAGGGCTTCCGCGCCCGGGGCCACTTCCGCTGGGCGCGCCCGCCCCGGCTGCAGCTGATCGACGAGCCGCGGGCGATCGCCGCGGTGCGGGGGCTCACCGATCCCCGGGTGGTCATCTCCACCGGGATCGTCGCGCGCCTCGACGAGCGGGAGCTCGACGGGGTGATCGCCCACGAGCTGGCCCACGTGGCCCGCGGGGGCAACCTCGTCCGGCTGGGGCTCTGGCTGCTGCGCGCCCTGCAGGCCCCCAACCCCTTTGCCCTCACCCTGGCCCGGGCCCACTTCGAGGCGAACGAATCGGCCTGCGACGCCCTGGCCGCCGCCGTCACCGGCCGCCCCGCCGCCCTCGCCTCGGCCCTGCTCAAGACCCGCAACCGCACCCGCCTGCGCGAGGACCAGCCCGCCCTGCGCCGGGCCCGCCTGGAGGTCCACCGGCGCTCCGACCTCGAGGCCACCCGCGCCCGGGTGCTCGCCCTCCTCCACGATCGCCGCCACACCACGGTGGGCCTCGGCGACCGCTTCCTCTTCCGGCTGCCGCGCCTGATCCTGATCGGCGCCCTGCTCTGGAGCATCGGATGAGCCCCTCGCGCTCGCTGAGAACCTGGCTGGGGGGAGCCCTCTGGACGGCGCTGCTGGTGGTCGGCCTCTTCCTCCTGGACCGGCGGGTGATCGCGCCGAAGCCCCCGGAGGACGTCTGGCGCCAGGTCTCCCTCGAGACCCACCGCGTGGGGCTCCCGGTCCTGCCCGCCTACCTGCCGGCCTCCCTCACCTGGCCGCCGGCGGTCGTCTGGCTTCGCGGCGGCGAGGCGCCGCAGGAGTGGCTGGGCCTGCGCGAGGAGGGCAGCGAGCGCACCCGGATCTGGATCGGCTGGAACGCCGGCAGCCTCCCGCCGGCCCTCTCCGGGCTGGCCGGCTGTCTGCAGGAGCGAGCGCTCTGCCCCGAGGGCTGGCGCTTCCTCTCGACCACCCTCGATGACGACAGCTGCGAGGTGAGCTTGCTCACCGACCTCGACCCGCGGGAGGCGCGGCGGATCCTCCAGGGCCTCTCCCCGGCCCGCCCCCACGAGCTGCCCTGAAGCGATCAGTCGCTGTGGGGGTCGAGGGTGAGCAGCCCGACGCGGATGGCGAACTGCACCAGCTTCGAGCGGTTGTGGATGCTCAGCTTCTCCATCATGTTCGCCCGGTGGGCCATGGCGGTCTTCACCGCCACCCCGAGGGACGCGGCGATCTCCTTGTTGGAGAGGCCCTCGGCCACCAGCCCCAGCACCTGCTGCTCCCGGGGCGTGAGCAGGTGGAGCATCTCCTCGTCGTTCGCGGGGACCGGCTCCTCGCTCCGGCGCCCCGGCAGCAGCGCGCCGGCGAGCCCCGGATCGACGTAGGTCCCGCCGCTGGCGACGGCGCGCAGGGCCGAGAGCAGCTCCTCGCCCCGGGCGGTCTTCAGCAGGTAGCCGTTGGCACCCGCCTCGAGGGCCCGCCGCAGGTACACCTCCTCGGCGTGCTGGGTCAGCACCAGGATGCGGGTGCGCACCCGCTGGCGGCGCAGCTCGATCACGGTCCCGAGCCCGCCGAGCCCGGGCATGGAGAGATCGAGGATGAGCACGTCGGGGCGCTTCTCCGTGACCAGCGCCACGGCGCCGTCCCCGTCGCTGGCCTCCCCGACGATGTCGATCTGGGGATCGGTCTGCTCCTCGAGGAAGGCCCGCAGGCCCACCCGGAGCACCACGTGATCATCGGCGATGGCGACTCGTAGGAGGGTCATGCGCTCTCTCCCTCTTCGTTCAGGGGGTGGGCCCGTAGCGGGGCCACGACCCGGACGGTCGTGCCCTCGGTCCGGCTGGAGGTGATGGCGATCTCGCCCCCGATCAGGCGGGCCCGCTCGGACATCCCGATGAGCCCCAGGCCGCGGCCCTGCTCGCTGGCCTCCTCGACGATGCGGCCCGGATCGAAGCCCCGGCCGTCGTCCTCGATGAGCAGCTCGATGTCGGACTCGTTGCAGCGCACCGTCACCAGGACGTGCTCCGCGCCGGCGTGGAGCACGGCGTTGTTCAGCGCCTCCTGGGCGATGCGGTAGAGCGAGACCGAGGTCTCGTACTCGAGCTCGATCTCGTCTCCCGGGCAGTCGAGCTCCAGCATGCCGTGCAGCGCCTTGAGGCGGGGATCCCGCTCCAGGAGCCACTGCAGGGCAGCCACGAAGCCCATGGTCTCGAGGACCGAGAGGCGCAGATCCAGGAGGATCCGGCGCACGGTCTCGAGCATCGACGAGGCCCGCTGCTCGAGCTCCCGCAGCGAGTGAAGGACCGCCTCCGAGCTCACCCGGCCGGTGAGGCGCTCGATCTCCAGCCGCATGGCCGCCAGATCCTGGGCCACCGTGTCGTGGAGCTCGCGGGCCACGCGCGCCCGCTCGTCCTCCTGGGCCCGCAGCACCCGGTGGAGCAGGCGGCGCCGGGAGACGAGGGTGCGCTCCTCGCTCTGCATGGCCAGCACCGAGTCGACCATCCGCCCCCGCCAGCTCTCCAGGGCCAGGGCGAGCTGCCCGATCTCGTCGCGACTCTTGGGGCCGAGGGAGATCCGGTTCTCGTGGTCCTCGGCGGCGTGGACGGCGCGGGTCAGGCGCTTCACCGGCGCGACCGTCGCTCGAACCGAGAGCCCGGCGAAGATCAGGAAGAGCATGATGAAGGAGGTGCCCAGCAAGAGGAGGCGGTTGCGCAGGTGCAGGGCGGGCGCCAGGGCCATCCGCTCCGGCTGGATCACCGCCACCCCCAGGGGCAGCGTGGGCAGGGGCGCGAAGGCGAGCACGTCGGTGTCCCGGTCGGGCTCCTCGACGCCGTGGCAGGAGTGGCAGCGGCCCTGGAGGGTCTCTCGCCGCTGGATCGAGTCGGCCAGGGCCCGATCGTGGTCGCGCTTGCTCAGGAGATCCGAGACCCGGGTCGCGGCGACCACCTTCCCCCCGCGATCGATCAGCTCGATCTCGGCCCGGGAGGGGCGGGCCAGCTCGGTGAGCGGCTCGAGGAGGTTGTTGGTCGCCGGCTGGAGCAGGCCGCCGACGTAGCCGGCCGGCTGCCCCAGCGGATCCTCCAGCCGCTGGAGGAAGACGACCATGGGCCGGTGGGCCAGCTCGGCCTGCCGGCTGGCCACGGTCCGGGGCCGCCCCGCGAGGAGCTGATCCTCATCGAGGAGCGCCTGCAGCCCCTCGGGGACGTCGGGGGCGCCGACCAGGACCTTTCCCTCCAGGTCGGTGAGGAAGACCCCCTCGGAGAAGAGGCAGGTGGGATACTCCCGCGCCAGCGCGTCCCGGTAGGCGGTCCAGCGGTCGGGCTCGCCCCAGCTCTCGGGATCGTGGACGGGGATCTGGTGGGCCAGGTGCGCGAGCTGCTGCAGGATGCGCTGCTCGACGAACGCCCCGGCGGCGGAGGCCAGCTGGGTGCGCTCGAGCAGGAGGCGCTCGACCGAGTCGTCCACCATCAGCGTGACGAGCACGCCCACCGCGCCCATGAGGCTGCCACAGCCCAGCGCGAGGAAGAGCGCCGCCCGCGCGTAGAGACTCTCCCGCCAGCGGCGAGGTGGTCTTCGGGGGTGGCTGTCTGCGTGCATCGTCGATCTCGTTGCAGACCGCCTCGCACCCACGACGGTTCGTTCACGCACGAGCCTCGTTCGAGCGCGAGACTCGCCTGCAACCTAGGGCGCCAAGGGGGGCGCGTCAGCGATGCAGGGTCAGGCCGACCGAGAGGCCCAGCACGAGCACGTTCGAGCGGAAGTGATCCGACTCGAAGAGCAGGCGCTCGTAGGCCGCCTCCAGACCGAGCCGGACCGGCCCCAGAGCGTAGCCGCCGCCGAGCCCGGCCCGCAGGTGGAAGAACTCGTCCAGGGCCGTGAGGCCCCCGGTCAGGAAGAAGCTCGCCTCGTCCTTTCGCCAGGGGAAGGCCCGCAGCTCGAGCCGGCCCCCGAGGACCCGCTGGGGCGCGCCCCCCGAGGTCTCCCAGGGGCGCAGGAGGAGCGCGAAGGCCGCCCCGACGCGCCGGTGGGCCCAGGCGAGCTGCACCCCGGGGAAGCCCCCCGGGCTCAGGGGGTCGACGTCGGTGCGCAGGGCGAGCACCAGCTCGTGCCCCCCGGGCGCCCGGGTCCGCGGCCC